>CAYGKB010000066.1:0-9798 GCA_964350425.1 uncultured Chromatiaceae bacterium
CACTGGCCAGTTCAGTCGGCACTTCAAACAACTGGTTGACGTTACAAAAACCGGCCGGCCGGGTCGGGATGCCTTCTTCGAGCACCAGAAAAGCGCCGCAGGAGCCGGCGCCGGTGAGCACTGGCGAGCGAATGGCAGTCAGCTGTTCCTGACCGCTGTTGCGGCTTATCCAGGCGCCCGGAACCTGCACGCTGAATTCATAGGGATGCAATGCGGAGACCAAATCCAGGGCATCGCCGTCAATACGCGCCACGTTGGCGGCAATATTCAATGCCGACTCGCTGCCACGCGATGCGGTCACCACTACGACATCGGTCGGACCGGCAGCAGCGGCAGCGTAAACCGGTACAGCAAGGTGCAGGCAGGCGAAAGCAAGCAGCCCCGTGGCCCAGGGTGTGTTTTCAGTCATATTTAGTCAAACTTACGCTTGTGACGAGCGAGCAACAACGAGATCCTAAATTTTACGCGGTTGGCGGGGCCATTCAGCCCGGTCGCGAATGCTATTTGCAGCGCATGGCCGATGCCGAACTCTACCGCCGCGTGACAGAAGGCGAATACTGCCATGTGCTGGCTCAACCGCAAGCCGGAAAAACCAGTCTGGTTGCATCCACGGCGGCAAGACTGCGCTCGCAGGAAATCGGCGTGGCGGTGGTTGATCTGGATCGAATCAGTAAGGAAGATCTGTCAGAGAATGCCGGACGCTGGTACTACAGCATTGTCTACCGGATTGCCCGCGATCTGCGCATCAAGGCCGATTTGCAGAACTGGTGGGCTGAGCGCGGCGGGCTGACCAACCTGCAGCGCTTGCGGGAATTCTTCCAGGAGATCGTCCTGCAGGAAACCGATCAGCCGGTGGTGATTTTTTTTGATCGTCTCGAAGTTACCAGTGACGAGCCGGTGGCGCAGGACTTGTTTGACACCATACGCGCCTGCCACGATGCTCGCGCCACGGCCGCCGATTTCAATCGCCTGGTGTTTGTCATGCTGGCCGCCGCGCCGGCGAATGAGCTGGTTGGTGCGCTGCAGGGCTCGGCTTTTGAGGTTTCGACGGCCGTGCAGCTGGATGATTTCAGTCCGCAGGAAATGGCAGGTCTGATCAATGGTCTGGGGCCATTCAGTGGTGACCCGGAAGCGATTATCAGTCGCGTCTGGAACTGGACCCGCGGTCATCCCTATCTCAGTCAGAAAGTCTTTCGCGGTCTGGCCCGCCGCGACGATGCTGACATTACTGTCGCCGCCGTCGACGAACTGGTACAGCGGCAGTTCAATTCGCCGACGACCCTGCTTGATGAACCGCATGTGTCGGCGATAGCGGAACGCCTGCTGCGCGATGATGCCGGCCGCAGCGCCCGGCTTAATCTCTACGGTCGGGTGCGCAAAGGTGTGGAAGTGACTTTTGATCCGGCTTCCGAGCCGCAGCATGAACTGCTGATGGCCGGTGTCGTAACAGTCAGTCCGGCCGGCGAATTGCGGGTGCGCAATGAAATTTATGCGACGGTTTTCAGTACCCGCTGGGCAAACCAGAATTTGCCATTCGGCAGCCGCGGAATAGCGGTTGCAGTTGTCGTGCTGGCGTTGCTGGTGGCATTGCCGGTCTGGTACTCCGAGTATCTGCCGCGTCCTTACCTGCATGCGCTCAACACAGTTAATCAGGATTTCGAGCTTGCCGAAGATGCCTACAACAGTCTTAGCAGCCTGCCGGGCTACGGCGACACAGCGGATCGGTTATTCAGTGATTTTCTGATGCGCAGCAGTCGCGGGGCTACCGAACTGGCTGACGTGATGCGCATTAACAGCCGGCTGCAGCTATTGCCTGAAGGGCCGGCGCAAAGCGCCGGGCTGCTGGCGGAATTCTGGGAGCGCGAAGCCCGTCGGTGGATGCACAGTGGCGACCGCGACAGCGCGCTGGTTGCAGTCATCGAATCGCTGCAGAGTCCCAGCGAAAGCCGCCGCCGGCTGACGGCCGAACTGATTGGCGCTGACTACCGTGCTTTGTGGGCTACCCTGCACAGTCGTGCGCCGATCACCGCAGTTCGCGCTGATCAGCAAAACAATCTGCTGACCGTGCTGGATCGGGAAAATCAGGTTGATATCTGGCGACTGGGCCCGCAGCGGCCTGAGCATTTGCGCGGTCTGCGCCTGTATGCGGAAGAACGCCTGCAGATTGAGCAGCGGCAGACCTACAGGGAGTTGCCGGGTGAACCGCGCTTGCTGCTGAAAATGGTGCGCGTGCAGCCGGCGCAGGTCCAGGTCGTGCTGCGCTCACCCGGTGGTCAGGAGGCCGTTCTGCTGCTGGATGCTGCTACAGCGCTTGACAACGACGTGTATGCATTCGACTTCAACCGGTATCCGCAGCTGCGCCAATTGCTCAACGGTGAACTCAGCGGCAACTGGACATTGCGTTTGTCTGATCTGGAGCGCGGCGCAGAGGGTGAGCTGCTGGGCTGGGAACTGGGTGATGCGACGCTGCGCACGCCTGCGGATGCCGTGTCGTTGCGCCAGCCCGTGCCGGCACCGCGCGCCTCGTTAAATGCCCTGACGCGCCTTAGTGATGACGGCAGGCTGGCGCTGTCCTGGCCGGCCAATCCCGACACTACGGGGCCGCTGCTGGTCTGGGATCTGATCAACGCTGCGGTGCTGACCCGTATCCCGCGCGGTACTGATATGCGCACTGCCCGGTTCGCTCTGCAAGGCAAACGCATTGTTACCGTGCGTGCGCAGACGGTGGAAGTCTGGGACAGCGCAAGTGGCCGCAAACTGGGGCAGTTCAGTCCGGCCGCGCCCGGTCAGCCCCGACTGCGGCTCTCGCCGAACGGGCGTTACGCGGCGATTGCCGTGCAGCAACGCGATGCGGCCGGTATTGCGGTTTGGGATCTGGAGCGCTTGCAGCGGGTCAGTCTGATCAGCGCGGCTGACGTTACAGTTGCGGCGGTGGATTCATCCGGCAAGTACCTGGCTACCGGCAGTCGCGATAGCTGGGTGCGGGTCTGGTCTTTGCGTGACGGCAGTCTGCAGCGTGAATTTGCCGCGGGTGCGCCATTGCGCAAACTTGCCTTCGATCCGCAGGGCAGCTGGCTTATTGGCGATGACCTGAGTAACACCCTGCGGCTGTGGAGTGTAGCGGGGTCTGACCTTGCGGTAATGGAGCGAACCGGCAGCAGCGCATGGCTCAGCACATTTGCCGGCGACTCCGGGCGGTTGTTGGTGGGTTCGCCGGACCGCAGTTACCAGATTTTTGACCTGCCGGAAGGGCGCAAGTCGGCGTTGCGATTGCGCCATTCTGCTGCACTGCCGGCTGCCGGCGCGACGCAACAGCCACCGCTGTTACTGGCTGGTCTGAACATGGCCGTCACCGTGGCCGGTCCCGGCAATATTAAGCTTTGGCGACTCGATGAGGGACTGACAGCAAAAATTCCGGCGCGCACTCTGCCGGTCGACATGCGCACGGCGGTCAGCCCGGACGGTTATCTGGTTGCTGCCGGTATTACCACGGCTGATCTGCGTATTCATGTGCCCGGTGTACCGGGCGGCATGTTGCTGGAGCCGGTTGCCGCAACCGCAGCGCAAAAAATCCTGCGCCTCGCTTTTTCGGCTGAAGGTAATTTACTCGCGGCGGGCAACATAGACGGCAGTGTCGCCATCTGGGATACGCGCCGCGGCCGCCGTCTCGCCACAGGTGTCCTGCATGCAGACGGCCCGGTACAGGATTTGCTGTTCAGCGCCAACAGCAATGTGCTGTTTTCGGCTAGCCGCCGTGAGGTGCAGGTGACAGATCTGGATACGGGCAGGGTGCTGGCGCGGCTCGCTATACAGGCGGAAAATCCGCAGCTTGCCTATGCGGACCAGTCCGGCGAGGTGTTTGTGGCCGGCGACGAAGCCGGCGTTACTCAGTGGAACTGGCGCAATGGCATCAGCGAAATGCTGGTAGCCGGGGATCGCGATATAGCCCGGGTTGTTGTCACGCCCAGTGGCCGACGGCTGATCACTGCCGGCAGCGACGGTCGGCTGGTTGCCTGGGATGTTGTTCGGCGCATTCCGCTGCAGCAGATTGCACGGGCTGCCGCAAAAGTCGATCGGTTGTGGCTGGCGGAAGATGGTCGCCGGCTGATTGTGCAGGCAGGCTACTGGCTGCATGCGCTGAACGTGCAGCCCGCGGGTCTGGCGCCGCGCTATACGCGGCTGCTAAGCGACGCGCCGACCGCAGCGCAGCCCGACGCCGCCGGGCGGCAGGTGGCCATGCTGTCCGGGGCAACTTCACGGCCGCGGCTGCTGCGCGTGGATATTGCGGAACCGGCCGCGATTGCGCTTGCTGATGATGCGGCTGCCGCTCGCGAATACTGGCACCGCTTGCTGGCTATGAGTCTGGATCAATCCGGCAAGCCGCAGGCGGTAAAGCCGCCGGGCGAAGTCACGCCGCTTTATTAGCCGGCGGAATTGCCGCGGTCGGCGGGCAGTTGCTTGATCCAGACATCCTGCTGCGGAAACGGGATGGTGATGTTTTCCTCAGCAAAGCGTCGGTAGATTTCGCAATTCAGTTCATGCACGCGCAGGCCGCGCATGGTCGGGTCGGAAATCCACGCCAGCAATTCAAAATCCAGACTGGATGCGCCAAAGGCTCTGAAACGCGCGCGCGGCGCCGGCTCTTTGGCGAGTTCCGCGTGATCACTGGCAATTTGCTCCAGCACCCGCAAAACCTTGTCCACGTCAGAACCGTAGGCGGCTCCCACCATGGCGCGGATGCGGTAATTCTGCACACCGCCGGATTCATTGGTGATTTTCGCACTGCCCATGACGCCGTTGGGGATACTGATTTCCACGTCATCGCGCGTCATGATGCGTGTGCTGCGCAGGCCAATGGCGGTCACTTCACCGCGTTCGCCGGTGTCCAGCACAATCATGTCGCCGATACGGTAAGGCCGGTCAGCAAGTATGGCGACCCCGGCGAACAGATGACTGAGGGTATCCTGTGCTGCGAAACTCAACGCCAGACCGACGATGCCCGCGGATGCAAGCAGCCCGGTGACGTCGATATTCCAGGCCAGCATGATTGAATAGGCGCCGGCCAGCAGCAGAAAGACCACTGCCAGATTGCGCATCAGCGGTACGGTATCTTTTTGCGCAAAGTTGTAGCGTTTTTCCTGCCGCGCCATGCCGTTCAGGATCAGGCTAGACGCGCGTATCAGGAATATCACCCAGGTCAGGATGATGATGCTTTTCAGCAGTGCCTGGGTGACCCCCAGTACCTGCTCGCCCATGGCTTCGCCCAGACTGGTGGCTGCCGCCATCAGGCCGAATACCGCAAAGGTGGTAAATACCGGCCGATGCAGCAGGCGGATAACCTTGTCGTCCAGTACGGTGCGGGTGCGGCTGGTCAGCCGGCCGATCACCGAGAACAGAAACCATTCGGCAACCTTGGCCACCACCAGCCCGGCCAGCGCGATCACAGCGGCCTGCACCCAGATGTTGGGCGCGTACTGGACGATCAGATTTTGCAATTCATCCACGGCTGCTAACTTGACAAAAAAAAGCGGCCCTCACAAGTAGGGCCGCAATGCGGAGGAAGTCGGTTGGGGTGGCCGGTCTGTCAGTGTCGCCGGCGCACCTGATGCACTTCAGAACATGGTTTCGTCGCCACCGCCCTGCCGCGGTGCTTCGTCAATCGGGTCCAGCGCGTAGGTGTTTACCTCAGGGGCACGCTCCAGCGGAGCGCTTTCCGTCTGTGACCCGGCGGCCGGCATGATTGCTGCGGCAGCCTTGGCGGCCGGCGCCAGATCAATGCGCGGCGCGGTTGCCGCCATCAGCCTGACAAACTGCTGCGCCGATACCGGTGCCGGAATATTGCGGGCCGCCAGTATCTGCATCGGCGACAGGCCGTTGCCGTAGTAGTCCTCGTTGGCTTTGCGGTCCATGCCGATCCATGTCCCGTCCAGCGCGACCCCGGCGAACAGGCCGCGGCTGCGCGAATAAGAATAGATTTCGGCAGTCAGCCGCTGGTCAGTGGCGGCCGAAGTGCTGCGCCCCAGCGGGCCGGCGGCAATGGAGGCATCGCCGCCCAGTGCGAGTTTGCCCTCGGCAATGTGCTCAATACTGCGCCGGTCTTTAAATACCAGCAGCAGATCGGTTGACTGGGCACCGAGCTGCCAGCCAAAGCTGGCGCCGCCCAGCGTGACAAAGGTCGGGTTGCTCCAGGCGCCGTCGTCCTGACGCACCAGCAAAATGCCTTTGCCGTAACGGCCGCCGATGCCAAAACCGGCCTTGATGACCCCGGGAATAACTGCGACTGCGTGCGCATTGGCAAGCAGATTCGATGGTATGCCCTGTTCGGGAATGGCGGTGAAATCCTGCAGCACGTCAATGGCGTCGTTGACGCGTTGTTCCGTGCTTCCGGCGGCCTGTGCGCCGCTGCTAAGCGCCAATGCCAGTGTGGCGGCGCTGATCGTGAAAAGCCTTCCTAGCCCTGTCATGACCCTGTCCTCGCAAACATCCTTGTTACGCGGGTCTTCTTGTAATGAGACCTTGTGTCGCGGCCGGCTCACCTGCGACCCCGTCCGTGGGGCACCGTGAGCTTGAGTGGGAATCTAACTTAATTCAGGATGTTATGGAAGACTTTTTTAAGAAAAATGTAAAAGCGCCCTAACTATTTGTTTTTCTTAATCTCGCTCATTGGAGTAGCTGCGCGGTCAGGCGGCGGTCAGGTCATTGTAGAACTCATGTGTATGGGCCGGCTCCAGGTACTGAAACAACTCTCGGTCCAGCGTTTTGTCCCGATTCAGCGACCACTGCATGCGAGCTTCGGCGCTATCCCATTGTTCAATAATGACAAAATGCGCGCCCTTACCACCATGATCCGCTTCCGGGTGCTTGGCCATCTCCTCCTCGGACAGGTGCTGGCGGACTATTCCGGCCATTGTGCCCGGCCGTGACATTAATACCTGGCGGCTGATAAAACCCTCGGCCGCTTCGTACTGAGCTGCCTGTTTGGTATAGAAATCAGCGACTTTGTCATCGCAGCCCTGCTTGGCGGTCATGGTGATAACGAAGGTGTCCATTTTGGTTTGCTACTCCGCAGCTTTGTTTGGTTTCAGAAAATATCCCGATTTACCGGCGTTATTGTTAAATTGTTGTTGTGTTCGGTTGTTTGTTGTCCGACACTGAGCCTTACATGATAAGAGGTTGCAGGCTATTGAGGAGGCCTGTGCGGAGTTTGCTAAGCCTCGCGGCTAAATGCAAACCATCAAACCGACGATTTGGTTAACGGTCGGTTAATAACAAGTTCGGCAACGGGATGTGCGGTTACCACCCGCACAACAGAAACCCGAACCGACAGACTCCCCCGGGGGGAAACGGCATGACAAGGCTTTCATTACGGCGATTGGCAGCGCTGCTTGCGCTCGGAACGCTGTTCAGCACAGCTCAGGCGGCTTCGGTCTCTTATTATCTGGATCAATCCAATGATCTGCCTGACGGTACCAATTACCTGCAGGTCACCATTGCCGACGGCGTCGGTGGCGACATTGATTTCAGCGTACAGGTGTTAACCGGGGCTTTTCCGGCACCGTTATCGAACTTCGGTATGCAGTCGTTCTATTTCAACTACAACATGTCGCTTACCGTAGACGAAACTTCCATAGTCAATATTGATCCCAGTTCCTGGGATATCAATGAAGATCGCAATGCCGGCGGCGGTTTCGGTAAATTCGATTTTCAGGCCAAAGGCGATGGCAGTAACCGCACCGAGATACTGACTTTTTCCATCAGCGGTGTGGCCGGCGATACCATTTACGACTATGCCCTGGGTAATGCTGATGACACGGGCGAGTTTTTCGCTGCCCACGTGGCCGGCTATGACGACTGGCAGACCGGCAATACCAGCGGCAAGTTTGCGGGTTCAACCGTGGTGCCACTGCCCGCTGCCGTATGGCTGTTCGGCTCAGCGCTCGCGGGCTTAGGCTGGATACGCCGCCGCAGATAGGTTGCGCACCGGATTCGGATAAGCAAAAGGCCCCGTAAGGGGCCTTTTGCATTGGCGCATGCCTGTGTGCCTAAGTTGATGGGCATGAAGTTGGTGGCGCCGGATTGATTTGTCCGCCCGGCGCGATGGCATCAAATGCAATCAGGCTGTCCATCAGTGCCGCGTTGCCCAGACCATGCATCGGGAAGTAACCCGGTTGGCCGAACATACCCTGCTGGCCGTGCAGTGCCATGTAGTTGAGTACCACGGTTTCCACCAGCAGGTTGACGTTGTTGGCGGCCGGGGTCGAAGCGGTTTCCACGGATGCATCCGAGCGCATCCAGCCGATTTGCTGGTGTTGCTCCGCTGTATTGCCGTCGCTGCCGCCGGTAAACAGGGCTGGTGCGCCGCCCGGATTGTAAACCAGCATATAGCTGGCGGCCGTTGATGAGTTGTCGCCAGTCCACACGCCCTTGCCGCCGCCATTCGGCGAGTTGTCAATCATGCCGTTGCTGAATACCGAGCCGTCGCTGAACACGTAAACCATCAGCGGTACACCGACTTTGGCGGCATATTCCAGGCAGGCGCCGATGCACCGGCCCGCGCGCAGATCGCGCAGCTCGCCGGTGGCCCGGTCACCGGTGTGGTAGTCGTAGCCGCCCATGGTGACGGTGCCGGCCCCCGCATAGCCGTTCACCACCAGTTTCATGATGGAAGCGGCCTTGCGAAATTCACTGTCACTGTCGAATTCGGCCTGGCTGAAGACGCCGGCAGGCCCGACGATATTGCAATCGAGGGCCGGGTTGACGTCGCCGGGGTTGCCGTAGCGGTCAGCCAGGTCGGCAGCTTTTACGTAACCGCAGCTCACCAGGTCTTTAAGTACGTCGTCGGCGGTCACCAGCGTATCAACGCGATTCAGTTTCATGTCACTGATGCGCTGAATGGATTCCATCACGGCGACCGCATCGGACTGATCCAGCAGGCCGACCAGCTGTCCGGTGTCGACCAGGCCGGTGACGTCACTGACCCGATCCACCTTGGTGGGGCGGGCACTGAGATCAATCATTGATCCCGGTGACATGGAGTTGCCGCCGGAATCGGAACTGCGCGAACCGATCAGCGTCAGCAGCTCACCGTCCGCACCGGCACGGAAAATTCCGTACATCGGGTTGTGCGGATTGTTGCCGGTGTCGTTGTCCGAGCGCGCCGGTATGACGGCGCCGTTAATAAACCCGGACGCCATGTTCACCTTTTCAGTGATACCGGCCAGCATCGCGCTTTCGCTATGAAATGCCAGCCCGAGATCGCGGTTTATAAAATCGTTCAGTCCGGTGTTCGGGTTCAGAATCGACGGAATGCGATCGCCCGGCAGGCCCAGCTTGTTGTAGCCGGCGGTGCTGAGAAAGTCTTCCTGTCCGCCCGGTCCGCCCACCAGCACGTTGGAGCCGGATATATTGGCGCCGCCGGCCAGATCAAAGCAGATAAACGGAATTTTGCCGGCGCCCTGGGTGACGATGCCGCAGTTGTCGCGCAGGGTGGCAATGTCACCCGACAGCGCTGCATAGGCAGCACGCGGATTGGCAAACAGGCTCAATACACTGCCGCCCATGATGCTGGCGGCACCGGTCATGAATCCCTGCGCGATAAACTCGCGGCGCGTGCGCGGCCGCCCATGGTTATTTAGCCTGAGCGGCTCGTCCGGGCGCAGGGCATGGTTGGCGGGTTTTCGATTTCTGAACATCACTTGGCCTCTTGATTCGCCTGTTGCAGCGCCTGTTACTGCATCAGCATCGCGGCATTGCCGAGTGCTGCCGCGCATACTGCTTTCACTATGATCTCGGTGCGCC
>CAYGKB010000067.1:0-9519 GCA_964350425.1 uncultured Chromatiaceae bacterium
GGTTCCGCGGCGTTGGCAAGATTGGCGCGCACCCGCTGCCAGTCGGCAACCGCCTTAAGCGCATAGCGCCCCACCGGCACAATGCGCTCCTTGCCGCCTTTACCGAGTACGCGCACCGTGCCCTCGTCACGGTCGAGCATGTCGAGGTCGAGGCCCACCAGTTCGGCGAGCCGTAACCCGGAGGAATACAGCAGTTCCATGATGGCGCGGTCGCGCCGATCGGCCGGTTCGTCGCCGCGCACCTGCATCAGCAGGGCCATCTGCTCCGCATCAAGAGTGTCCGGCAGCCGCTTCGAGGCTTTCGGTGCGGTGACCTCAACCACCGGATTACTCTTGATATGGTTTTCGCGGATCAGGTACTGCATAAACATGCGCGCACCGGAAAGCCGGCGCTGCACGCTGCGCGGGCTGAGCCCGCTGGCAAACTCGGTGGCGGCATAGCGGCGCAGGTTATGAACCCGCATATCGCCCCAGGCGGCTATGTCCTGCTTGTCGCAGAATTTGCGCAGACAGATCAGGTCGCGTCGGTAGGCGGCAATAGTGTGGGCAGACAGGCGGCGCTCAGTGCGCAGATGGCTGAGAAAATCTTCTGCTAACTGCCACTGCGTGCTGTCCATGATGACATCGGGCTTAAAGCCGTCTACCGGAGCGCCTTAGCGAACAGCCAGAGCACAACCCAGCAGGTCGCCAAGACGACCCAGAAAATCCATGCTCATGCCGGGATTAAAATAATCAACATCGCGGCTGCCGATGGCGAGAAAACCATTTGCAGCGTTCTCGCCCAGCGGCACCAGGGCCGCCGAACCAATATCGTCGGCATCATCGGCAAACAGAAATTTACGCTGCGCATCGCGGATCTTGCCGCAGCGGGCTTCATTGCCTTCCAGAAAAGTCCTGAAAGGACCGAGGGCCGAATCATCCCGTGTCACGGTACGCAAAAAACGGCCATGCCGGGTGAACTCATCAAACTCACCGTCACGCCATTCAAACAACACCAGCACGGACTGGTCAGCATTGAACGAACTGCGCAGCAGTTCCTCGGCCACTTCGATGACGTGCGCGCGAGTGCCGGCGGCCATTAGCGCTGTCGCCAGCACATGCACCTTGTCGGCCAGCTCGTCATTGGTGCGCGCAATATCAATAAGGTCCTTGAGCCGCCGCTCGAGCTGCAGGTTTTTTTGCCGCAGGGTCGCCACCTGGCGTTCGATCAGCGAAACCGCGCCGCTGCCGCCGGTGCGATGCGGAATGCTCAGCCCGTCCAGGAGATCCTGATGCTGCTCAAAAAACTCGGGATGAGTCCGCAGGTAATCAGCAACTTCCGTGGTAGTAAGTTCGGAACCCGCGACCTGCGGCTTGTTTGCACTCGTCATATAGCGACAACCCCGTCAAAAGCCTGCACGGCTTCTCCGCTTAACCACATGGGCGCACCCTCGCCCGGCCAGCGAACCCTGAGTTCGCCTCCCGGCAGCGCAACCGTGACTTCTGCATCAAGCAAACCCGCAGCCCGGCCAACGGCAACTGCCGCACAGGCTCCGGTTCCACATGCACTGGTTTCACCCACGCCGCGCTCAAAGACCCTGAGGCGGATTCGTGCAGGACCCGTCACCTGCATAAAACCGATGTTAGCACGGTTAGGAAATCGCTCATGGCTTTCAAGCAGCGGACCGAGTTCAGCGACCGGTGCCGTGGCAACGTCATCCACCCGGATAACTGCATGCGGATTGCCCATGGACACTGCGGCCAGTTCAATCGCGCGGTCGCCTGCCTGCACGGTATAGGTCGGCTGCCTGCCCTCCGGCGCCACAAACGGCAGAGATTCAGGCGCAAAATCCGGCTCCGGCATAGCTACCGCAACATCACCATCGGGCAGCAGCTTCGCCTCGACCACGCCGCCGGGAAAGGCCAGCCGCCAGATACGGTCGGTAGCCGTGTTGTCACCGGCGATATGGCGGGCCACGCAGCGCGCCCCATTGCCACATTGCTCGACCTCGCCGCCATCGGCATTGAAAATCCGGTAGTAGACGTCGGCGCCTTCTGGCGGCTCTGATAACCACAGCAGCTGGTCAAAACCGACGCCGGTGTGGCGGTCCGCCAGCCGGCGAATCACCTCAGCCGCGGGCGCGGCGGGGCCTTCCCCGATCAGGAAATCGTTGCCCAAAGCGTGCATTTTGGTGAAATTGAGCTGCATTTTCGCGCTGCGTTGAAAATATTCTGTTAAATGAGAAGATACGCATCCCGATTATAAAGCCAGCCGCACCAGCAATATATAAGCGGCAGTAAACAGATAAAGAACACAACCGGCGAAAACGCCACGCGGAGACAACACCATGCAACACATCATGGTTCTCAACCCCAAGGGTGGTTGCGGCAAAAGCACGCTGGCCACCAATCTGGCCAGCTATTACGCCAAGCAGGGCAAGCAGGTCGCCCTGGCGGACTATGACCCCCAGCAGTCGAGCCTCGACTGGCTGGCGCACCGTCCGGAAAAGCGTCCCGCGATCACCGGCCTGACAGGTTTCAAGGACGGGCTGAAACATCTGCCGCGCAATACCGATGTAGTCATCATTGATGCGCCGGCCCGCTCGCATGGCAAGGAACTGACCAACCTGCTGCATCATGCTGAGACCATTCTGATCCCGGTACTGCCCTCAATGATTGATATGCTGGCGGTGGAAAAATTTATTACTGAACTGCGTGCCACGCCAACAGTAAAAAACCGCAAGGTAAAAATTGCCGTGGTTGCCAACCGGGTGCGCGAGGGCACGCTGATTTTTGACGAGCTGGATGAATTTCTCAGCAAACTCAAAGTGCCCTACATCGCCACCCTGCGCGAAGCGCAAAATTACATTCGCGCCTACACCCGCGGCCTGGGCATTCACGAACTGCCCGACTACCTGTCATGGCCCGATCAGGAAGAATGGGGTCCGCTGGTAGACTGGCTGAATTCGCGCGCGGCGCGCCCCTGAAAGTACCCAGGCAGAGATTGTCAGTCGGCGCGATCACCAAGCCGGGCGTCGGCGCCCCGTGAGCCGGTCAGGCGCGGCAGACCCGGACCGGCCTGACCCTGCGTCAGCCCCTGCTGGAAGGCTTTAAAAGCCTGTTCCTGTTCGCCGAGTTGCAGCAGCAACTGGCCAAGTTCATGCCAGCTTTGCGGAGCCGGATCCATGGCCACACTTGACTCGTAGTAACTGCGGGCTTTACCCCACAACTCCGTGGCCAGACACAAACGCGCAGCAACCAGCAATAAAAGCGCATCTTCGGGCCGGTCGCGCAACCATTTCTCCACGCGTTTCAGCCGTTCGGCGGGCGCAGTTTCCAGCGCGCCGTATGCAAGCACCAGGTCATCATGCCACTGACTGTTGAGCGCACTGCGCAGCACCGCTTCAGCCTGCATTTCATCGCCGGCAGCAGCCAGTGCTGAGGCGCGCGCGGCAATAAGCTGCGGTGCGCTGCGCAGCGGCCGCGGCACACTCTTCCACAGGCTTTTGCCACGCCCGCGGTCGCCGCCGGCTTCGCGCAGCAACGCCGACCAGGTCAGTACCGTCCATTCATCCAGCGTGGCAGCAGGCAATTTGCCGAGCTTGCGCAACACCGGCAATGATTTCTCCAGCGCTGCCCAGTCCTGCCGCTGCAACAGAATTTCCGCCTGCAGTCGCAACGCCTCGGGATTGCGGGGCGCGTCATCGAGAACCTGCTGCAGTGTTTGCATGGCCGCATCTGTATCGCCGTCTTCAAGCTGCAACTCGGCGCGCGTCAGCAGCACTGTTGCCAGCGCGCGAGGCTCCTGCTCGCCAGCCATTTTGAGCCAGTTGTCGCGACGTTCGGTATCGCCCTGCGCCTGCGCGGCGCGGGCAGCCGCGAGATAATTCAGCAACGGCGTTTCGCTGTTGCGCGCCCCCTTGGTCAGCAGTTTTTCGCCGCGCGCAAAATTGCCCTGCGCTAACTCGATGTAGCCCTGCGTGATGCGCTCGCCGGCCTTGCGCACCCGGCGGCGCGCAGCGGCTTCGCCCAGACGACGCGGCGCACGCCAGACATGCACCAGCAGGCGCACGCCCGTGTATGCGAGGATTAGCAAAAAGGCCAGCACCGGCACGGACATTTCAGCCTGATAGCCGAGGAAATTTATCAGCACATAGCCGTTGTCCTGCATGGCATAGTTGGCCACCAGCGCGCCCAGCGCCAGCACCAGCAGAATGATCAGTCCGGTTTTCACGGCTTGTCGTTACCGTCTGCTGCTGCGTCGGCTTCTGCCGCCAGCAACAACTGCAACGATCCGGAGACATCCGGCAAAGCGCCCGGCCCTTCAACTTTTGCGAGCTCGGCCAGAGTGGCCTGCGCTGCGCTGACAGCGGCAGCCGAAGTATCAAAGTATGTCGCCAGCTGTTGCTGCAGACTTTGCAGTGACAGCGCATAGAGTTCCATGTTGCCGCTGATCAGCGTCAGTCGCGCCAGCCGCAGCTCCGCTCGCACCCCTTCTGTCAGCAAAGCCGTTTCCGTCTGGCCGAGCTGCACTTCCGGGGGTGCATCGGTTCTGCGCACGCTGACAATACTGTCGAAAACCGATGCCACGGTTTTTTTAAGCCGCTCCCAGGCACCCTTGTCGGGTGCGGTGGCCACAGACAGCTCGCTCTCAAAACTATCCGGCACGGGATTACGCAATGGCCATTGCGGTACCTGTTCGGCCAGTGCCTGCAAGCGGAAACTGATACCGGTGGTATCCAGCGCCGGCAAGGCCTGCAGTGCGACGATTTCCTCGCTGAGTTTGGCGCGCACCGGCACCAGATCAGGATCGCCGGCTTCACGCAGTTTGGCGTCGGCCAGCTGCAATGCGCTCACCGCGAGACCCGGTTCTCGGGCGAGCAGCACCTGAGCATTGGCGATACGCAAATAGTAAAGCGCTTCGGCACGCAGGAAACGATTGCGGCGCGCAGCATTGCTGCCGCCAAGCTCGGCGACCCGCTGGTTCAGTGTTGTCAGCTGCAGCGCCAGATCGGCCATGGCCGCAGTTTCTTCGGCCGCTGCTGCCTGCAACCCGGTAAGCGCGGCAGTGCTGCTGCCGGCCTGAGCCGTGAGTGTCGCAACCTGGCGCTCCAGTTCAGAGTACTGGCGGGCGGTTTCACCGCTACTGTTCTGCAATTGCTGCGGCAGCGTCTTCAATGTCTGCAACTGCCACAGGGCGTAGCCTGCGGCTGCCAGTGAAGCAAGTGCCAACACCACCGCGGCAGCAGTCATGCCGCCACCAGGCCGCCCGGAGGCAGCACTGGCTGACTTGTCACTGGAAGCAGAAGGCTTGGAGGCAGTGGTGGTTTCGGACGCTGACATGGACGCTGGCCTGCAGAGGTTTCCGGTAGGAAGCCATTTTGCCATGCCGCCGCCGCGGTGTCAGACCGATTAAACGGTGGCCGGCGATACCGCGGCCGCCAGCCGCTGTTTCACTTCCGCAGCATGCCGGCGACTGACCGGCAGGTACTCGGCAGTGCCCTGCAGTTTCACTGTATGCAAACCGTTCTCATCACGGCGCAACTCTTCTATAGCTGTCACGCGCACCAGCGAATTGCGGTGGATGCGCACAAACTCGGTCGCAAATTCCTGCGCAAGCTCCTTGAGCGGTTCGTCAATAAGATCCTCGCCACCGGCATGAACCATGCGAACGTACTTCTGATCGGCACGAAAACACACAACCTGCGCTGTATTCACCAGCCGTATATCGCCGCCGGTATACACGGCAATATTGCGCCGCGCACACAGTTCCGGCGCGGTATTGGCCAGGTCGGCAAGCTGCCAGCGGGTGACCCGTGCGGCACGCTCCAGGGCTGCCAGCAGTCGCTCCCTGCGCACCGGTTTAAGCAGATAACCCACCGCATTGGCTTCAAAGGCGCTGACGGCATATTCGTCGTAGGCAGTGGTAAAAATCACTGCCGGCGGCACCGGCAGTGCACACAGATGGCCGGCTACTTCCACACCGTCCATACCGGGCATACGGATGTCCAGCAACACCACATCAGGCTGCTGTTCGGCAACACAGTCGAGTGCCTCACGGCCGTTGGCGGCCTCGGCTATCACCGACCAGCCGCCGATATCACTGACCATTTCGCGCAGCCGCGACCGCGCCGGCGCCTCGTCATCAACAATCAGTACTTTCAGGTTGCCGCCCGCCATTATTCGGCCCCTGGCGGCGCTGCGATGCGTGGAAAGCCGATCAGCACACGGAAGCTTTCTGCCGCGCGCTCGACTTCCATGCGCGCCCGCCGGCCATATGCCAGTTCCAGCCGCTGACGAATATTTTCCAGCGCAAGCTGATGACCACCTTCGCGCTGCTGGCCATGCTCCGGCAGCGGATTGCTGACCGTAATGGTGACCATGTCGTCATCCGCCATGCCGGAAACAGTAATCACACCGCCCTCGGCGCGCGGCTCAATACCGTGATAGATCGCATTTTCTAGCAGTGGCTGAATGGTGAGTCCGGGTATGCGTGTCTGCATGGGCATATCATGAAGCTGCCAGTCGACGCTAAGCCGGCTTCCCAGACGCTGCTCCTCCATGCGCTGATATACCCGTGCAACTTCGAGCTCCTGTTCCAGACTGATACTTTCACCAGGGTTACTCAGCGACGCACGAAACAAATCAGCCAGATCTTCCACTGCGCTCTCGGCTGCCCGCGGGTCGGTGCGGGTCAGCGCCGCAATGGTGTTCATGCTGTTAAACAGAAAGTGCGGCCTGATTCTGGCCTGCAATGCCGTGATGCGCGATTCTGCCTCGCGCTCCACGTTGCTGCGCCACTGATGCATCACATAGAAATAGCGCAGTACACCGGCAGCGATAAGCAGTCCCAGCAACAGATTGGAGGCAAGAAATTCCCAGCGCATGGCCGGAAACAGGTTGCTCATGTCCACCATACGGGTGGTACTGAAATACTGGCCGACACGAAAAATGACTTCCGACAGCAGTGCGATACAGGCCAGCACCAGACCGAGGCTCAGAGCGGTGGCCATAACCAGGTTGCGCCGCGCCAGCACCGGCCGCGCCAGAGTGAGCACGCAGGCACTGCTCAGGGTGATCCAGAGTATGAGCAGGGAACAGCGCGCCAGATCGGTAAAAAAAACTTCGGCGGTCGGGCCGCGTGCGATAGTCAGGGCCAGTGCCACCAGTTCGGATATCAGCACCAGGGCAATCACGGCCCCCGCAGAGCTGAAATCAGGCAGGTAACAATTGTCGTTGCCGGTCAGCGGCGCATATGGTGACTTAGTTGCCACACCACTGGTCGATGGCGCGCACCGCATTGGCGCGCTCGGAATCGATCTCTTGTTCGGTGAGGTAAATACGCTCGCCGGCCTCGTTTTCTCGATACAGACGGCGGGCCTGGCTGTACTTGGTCAGCCGCTCGCGTGACAGTTTGCAATTGGCAGCGCGTGCTTCTGCCTCGCGGGCCGCCTGGGCGGCGTCCGCGGCTGCCTGATCATTGCGAATACCCTCGACCACGGCATTGACGCGCTCATTCTCTTTCTGCGCGGCACGATTGGCGGCAATCAGTTCACGGTCGCTGCGCTCTATCTCAACTTCCATGACATCAAGGGGTTTTTCACCGCGCTCCTGAAAGAGCGGCGGACGATCGGTATAGGCAACATTGCCGGAGCCATCGACGGTTTTGTATACGGTCTGCGCGGCAAGCCCTGCGGACAATCCGCAAGCCGCTATGAGTGCCCCGATGTGCACCGCGAGTCCGTTCAGGAATTGCTGAAATTTAGCCATGATTCTTGCCTGTTTCCGTCTTACTGATTTCCGCGCCGCAACAATGCGGCGCAACTGCATGGCGCTATTATCAGCGGGCACCGGCAGCGCCTCGTTGACGCATTTCACAGACCGGCAAGCCCGCGCGGCATCGACGCTACCGCAGATTGCCGTGTCCGGGCAGAAAAACCAGGGCTAAAATCGCCGAAAATCGGCTAAATTGACCTTAAAGTTGGCAATTTCGCAGCTATTTGGCTGGAAATTAAAAAAGGGCCGCGATCCATGACCGCGGCCCTCCGGGGGAGATGACAGAGCAGCACCCTGTCATTGGTTTTGCAGGCTATGCACGTGGTTATTCACCCGTTTTGGCGAATTCAGGGTAGGCCTCCAGACCACATTCACCGATATCCACGCCTTCGTATTCTTCTTCCTCGCTGACGCGGACACCCATGATGGTCTTCAGCGCAAACCAGACAATCAGGCTGGTGATAAAGACCCAGGCGAAAATCGTACCGATACCGAGTAGCTGGGAGCCGAACGAGGCCTCGTCATTGGTCAGCGGCACCGCCAGCAGACCCCAGATACCGACCACACCGTGTACCGAAATGGCACCCACCGGATCATCAATCTTGAAGCTGCGATCCATGAAGACAATCGACGGCACCACCAGCAGACCACCGACCGCGCCGATCAGCGTGGCTGCCATCGGACTCGGGGTCAGCGGTTCGGCCGTGATGGCCACCAGGCCGGCCAGCGCGCCGTTCAGCGCCATGGTCAGGTCAGCTTTACCGAACCAGGCCCGCGCCAGCAGCAATGCAGCAACCAGCCCGCCGGCAGCAGCCATATTGGTGTTGACGAACACCAGTGCCACGGCGTTGGCTTCTTCAACGTTCGACACCTTGAGTTCGGAACCACCGTTAAAGCCGAACCAGCCCAGCCACAGAATCAGCATACCAAGCGTGGCCAGCGGCAGGTTGCAACCGGGGATGGCCTTAACGCTGCCGTCCTTGCCGTACTTGCCCTTGCGCGCACCGAGTACCAGCACGCCCGCGAGCGCTGCGGCTGCACCGCACATATGCACCACACCGGATCCGGCAAAGTCGGAAAAACCGGCGGCATCAAGAAAACCGCCGCCCCATTTCCAGTAACCCTGGATGGGGTAAATAAAGCCGGTGAGAACGATCGCAAAGGTGAAAAACGACCACAGCTTCATGCGCTCGGCGACCGCGCCTGACACAATGGACATGGCTGTGGCGACAAACACCACCTGGAAGAAAAAGTCCGACAGACCCGAGTAATAGGTCTCACCGCCGCTGGCGATCACGTCGGCAGCCGCATTGTCATCGCGGCCCAGCACGCTGAACTGGCCGAGTATGCCGTCCATGAGCGGCTCGCCCGGGTACATCAGGTTGTAGCCCACCAGCATGTACATGATGCAGGCGATGGCATACAGACCGACGTTCTTGGTCAGAATTTCGGCTGTGTTCTTGGCGCGCACCAGGCCCGCCTCCAGCATGGTAAATCCTGCGGCCATCCACATAACCAGGGCGCCGCAGACCAGAAAGTAAAAAGTATCCAGCGCGTAGCTGAGTTCAGTTACCTGTTCCACTTCTGTTCTCCTTATACGTTTTCAAGCGGAATCAGATCGCTTCCGCGCCGGTTTCACCGGTGCGGATACGGATCACTTCTTCCAGGTTGCTGACAAACACCTTGCCGTCGCCGATCTTGCCGGTCCGGGCGGTGTTGATGATGGCCTCAATGACCTGCTCAGCAATGTCGTCACCGACTGCA
>CAYGKB010000068.1:0-9483 GCA_964350425.1 uncultured Chromatiaceae bacterium
GCATCGGGTTTTGATCCCGTGATTCGCAGGTTCGAATCCTGCCGCCCCAGCCAATATCTGCCCACAGCAAGCCAGCATCAATATTTGTGAATAGCCAATCTCAAGACGCACTATCCAACGTTTCCATACTCACCGGTAACTCCAATCCGGAGCTGAGCAAGCGCATTGCACGGACTTTGAATCTGCCCCTGGGTCGGGCTCAGGTAGGCCGTTTCAGTGATGGCGAGATTAACGTCGAGATTCTGGAAAATATTCGCGGCCGCGACGTATTTATCGTGCAGTCCACCTGCCCGCCGGTAAATGACAACCTGATGGAATTGCTGGTAATGGCCGATGCCTGCCGGCGTGCTTCCGCCGAGAGTATTACCGCGGTCATACCTTATTTTGGCTATGCGCGACAGGACCGCCGTCCCCGTGCCGCGCGCGTGCCAATTACCGCCCAGCTGGTTGCCAGCATGATCGGCGTGTCGGGCATAAACCGGGTGCTGACCGTGGATCTGCATGCGGATCAGATCCAGGGGTTTTTTCCCGTGCCGGTTGACAATGTTTACGCCTCGCCGGTACTGCTTGGCGATGCCTGGAAACAGGATCGCGCCGACATGATGGTAGTGTCGCCCGATATCGGCGGCGTGGTGCGGGCGCGGGCGCTCGCCAAGCGCCTCGACGACGCGGACCTGGCGATTATTGATAAACGCCGACCGCGCGCCAATGAAAGCCAGATCATGAACATCATCGGTGACGTAAAAGGCAAAAACTGCGTCATGATTGACGATATGGTCGATACGGCGGGAACATTGTGCAAGGCAGCGGATTTTGTCAAAAGCCAGGGCGCCAGGCGGGTCGTGGCGTATATTACGCACCCGGTGCTGTCGGGGCCGGCGATTGACCGCATCAACGAGTCGCAACTCGACGAAATGGTAGTGACTGACACGATTCCGCTGAACGCAGAAGGTGCCCGGAGCCCCAAAATACGCCAGCTCGGGGTTGCCGAGCTGCTCGGCGAGACGATGCGCCGCATTGCCCAGAACGAGTCAGTCAGCTCGCTGTATCTTGACTGAGTCAGCCGCCGCCGAAGCTTTCCCAAACGCCTGATTTATCTGCTATCATCGCGCGCCCCGACAATGGGGACAGGCACCCCGGGCGGTCGAAACCCGGGCTGTTGCTGACAATCTATCTGGAGAGTGACCATGGTTTTTGAAGTTAATCTGGTTGCGGAATACCGGGAAGACACAGGGAAAGGTTCGAGCCGCCGCCTGCGTCGTGCCGGGAAAGTACCCGCAATTATCTACGGTGCCGGGCGCGAGCCGCGCGCACTGACATTCGATCACAACGAATTGCTTAAAGCGGCGGAAAACGAAGCGTTCCTGTCCAGCGTGCTGGCAGTGCAGGTTGGTCCCAAAATGCGCCGTACTATCGTCAAGGATATCCAGGTGCATCCTGCCAAACGGCAGATTCTGCATCTCGATCTGCAGCGTATCGTCGAGGATGAAGAAATCAGGATGACCGTTCCGCTGCACTATCTCGGCGAAGAAACCGCGCCGGGTGTGAAAGCCGGCGGCAGTGTCTCGAAGATGTTTACCGAAGTGGAAGTCATCTGTCTGCCGAAGTATCTGCCGGAATACATTGAAGTGGATCTGGCCGGCATGGAACTGGACGCCATGTTGCATCTGTCCGACATCACTCTGCCGGAAGGTGTGCAGCTGACCGCGCTTACCCACGAGCCGCCTACCGATGAAGCCATTGTCTCCATCCATGTGCTGCGGGTTGCTGAAGAGCCTGAAGAGGAAGAAGCAGCGGCAGGCGAGGCCGAAGATGGTGCGCCGGAGGAAGCCGGCGGCGACGCAGGCGAAGCCGACGAGTCTTCCGACGACTGAGCCTGACGCTACAAGCTCGAATTTATGAGCATTGCCGTCATTGTCGGGCTCGGTAATCCGGGCGATCAGTATGCTGCGACCCGCCATAATGTTGGCGTGTGGTTGCTGGAGCGCATTGCCCGCGCTACCGGCGGAGTGCTGAAGGCCGAGAAAAAGGTCATGGGCGAGGTCTGTCAGGTCGCCCTGGCCCGCAGCAACGTGCGGCTCTATCGTCCCTCAACCTACATGAATGAAAGCGGGCAGGCGGTGCGCCGCATGCTGGATTTCTACAAACTCGAGCCGGAACGCATGCTGGTCATGCACGATGAACTCGATATCCCGCCCGGCGATGTGAGGCTGAAAAACGGTGGTGGTCATGGCGGACACAACGGCCTGCGTGACATCATCAGCCACTGCGGCCGCGATTTCATGCGGCTGCGCATAGGCATCGGGCATCCCGGCCACAAGGCTCAGGTTAGCGGCTTTGTGCTTAAACCGCCGGGCAAAGCCGAAAAGCAGCTGATTGAGAATGCCCTGCCCGACGCGGAGCGGGCGATTGAGAAACTGCTCAGCGAAGGCGCCGAGAAAGCCATGCACTATCTGCACAGCACCCGCTGAGTTCCGGCTAGCGGTTCTCCGCCAGGGATGCTGATGCAGCCGGTGCCGAGTAAGGGAAGCGGGTGAAAATCTCGTCAACGGCAGACGTCACCGCAGCAGCCATGTTGTCGCGCACATCATCGGTAATGCGTTCGATGTTAATTCCTTCCCAGGCAACTCTTTTGGTCGCGGCATCTACCATTGCTATGCTCAGAGTGCCCTCGGTGTATTGTGTGATGCGATAACGATCACCGTAACTGGCTCCGTAGCCGTACCACGGGTAAGGCCCATAGCCGTAATAGCCGCCAACACTGCCGCTCGGCGTGGAGCGCAGTTTTTCCTGGGTAAGATGTGCGAAATCGATGATCAGGTCAGCATTGTCATCAACATACTGATAGCCGCGGCTATCGAGTTGCCGGGACACATCAATAATCAGGTACTGGCTTAACAGGGAGCGCACGTCCTCCCGCTTGTCGGTGCCAAGCTGACCGGCAAAGCTATACGTCCGGTAGCGATCGAAATCGGCTGCCGGCGCAGTATTGCTGAATACCCGCGGGCCTGTCGCACAGCCGGCTGTTACGACGGCAGCCAGTGTCAGCAGGGCAAAAGTGTGCAGTGGTTTGCGCATGACGTTTCCTCGGTGCAGTTTCAGCACATAAAATTTAGACAGTTATTTTATCGCCGGGTTCGCTCAACCGGAACAGCTCTAGAGGTTGGTGCGAGCGAGGGCAGCGCCTTGTCCCAGTGCCTGCAGCTTGGCCAGGGCGACGTCGTAGGGTATCGGCGTCATGCCGCAATTTGTGCAGGGCAATATCCGTTCCGCATCGACGTACTGCATGGCTTCACGGATGGTGGCCGCAACCTCGTCGGGGGTTTCCACCCGATCCGGCGTGACCGCCACGCAGCCCACCATCAGCTGTTTATCGCTCAGATGCCGCATCACCGACAACGGCACATGTGAACTTGCGCATTCCAGCGATACCTGGTCAATATTGCTTTTGTTGAGAGCCGGAAAGATTTCCTCATATTGCCGCCATTCGTTGCCGAGGGTTGCTTTCCAGCGGTTGTTCTCATCAATCCCGTAGCCGTAGCAGATATGCACGGCTTTGGTGCACTGCAAACCCTGCACCGCACGATTCAGCGTATCAATGCCCCATTCGTTCACATCATCCATGAACACATTGAAGGCCGGTTCATCAAATTGCACCACATCGGCCCCGGCCGCTTCGAGTTCACGCGCTTCCTCGTTGAGCAGTTCGGCAAATGCCATGGCCATTTCCGGCCGGCTGCCATAATGCTCATCGGCGATGGTGTCGCAAATAGTCATCGGCCCGGGGAGTGTTATCTTCAGCGGTTTGTCGGTCAGGCTGCGCGTGTACTTGAAATCCTCCAGAAACACCGGCGCCGGACGACTGACTGCGGCAGTAACCGTGGGGACTTCCAGGTTGTAGCGGTTATCGCGAATCCCCATCACGGTTTTCTTGTTCTGGTCGATACCGCGGATGCCGTGCAGAAAACTGTGCACAAAATGACGCCGGTAAACCTCACCGTCGGTCAGAATATCGATGCCGGCTGCTTCCTGATGTTCCAGCCATTCCCGACAGGCGCGGCGTTGCCCCTGTTTCAGTTCGTCCCCGGAAAGTTTCCAGCCGCCCTTGAGCTTTTCCGGCTCGGCCAGCCAGTCCGGGCGCGGCAGACTGCCCGCTATGGTGGTTTCAAACATTGCCGTGATTCCTCCTGCGCATCGGGAAAGCGATGCTAGCACAGGCCTGCAGCACCGCATCGGGCGTCAGCACGGCTGTCTGTCTTGCGGTTCAATTTGGGCTACTATTGCGCCCCGCAAATCCGCAGATTCCTTAATTTCCCGGCTGGATACATCGACTTTTTATGGCTATTCAATGTGGCATCGTGGGCCTGCCCAATGTAGGCAAGTCCACACTTTTTAATGCGCTGACCGCGGCCGGTATCGCCGCAGAGAACTATCCCTTCTGCACCATTGACCCTAACGTCGGGGTCGTGACCGTACCTGACGCGCGCTTGCAGGCACTGGCTGATATTGTGCAGCCGGAAAAAATCCTGCCGGCCACTGTCGAATTCGTGGATATTGCCGGTCTGGTCGCCGGGGCTTCTAAAGGCGAAGGTCTCGGTAATAAGTTTCTGGGCAATATTCGTGAAACTCATGCGATTGCGCATGTGGTGCGCTGTTTCGAGAACGATGACATTACGCATGTATCGGCCGGCATTGATCCGGTACGTGATATTGAAATAATCAATACCGAGTTAATGCTGGCAGACCTGGAGTCGGTTTCGAAAGCACTGGAGCGAGCGGTGAAGAACGCTAAGACCGGTGACAAAAAAGCACTGGCGTGGCGTGACCTGCTGCAGCGACTTTATGAACACCTGGACGGCGGGCAGCCGGCACGAACCCTGTCTGCCGCCCGCGAAGAGTTCGATGCATTGCGCGAACTGCATTTGTTGACCGCCAAACCCGTTATGTATGTGGCTAATGTCGACGAGGCCGGCGTCAACGGCAACGCCTACGTGGAGCAAGTACGCGAACTGGCCCGTGCGGAAGGTGCCGGTGTGGTGGTGGTATGCGCCGCGATCGAAGCCGAAATTGCCGAACTGGATGGTGAAGACAAGCAGGCCTTTCTGGACGATCTGGGGCTCAGCGAGCCTGGCCTCGACCGTGTTATTCGCGCCGGCTATGAGTTGTTGGGCCTGCAGACTTATTTTACGGCCGGCAAGAAAGAGGTGCGGGCCTGGACGGTCAGCAGTGGTTCGACTGCGCCGCAGGCTGCCGGAGTAATCCATACGGACTTTGAAAAAGGCTTTATCCGCGCCGAAGTCACCGGCTACGATGACTACATAGCCTGCGGCGGAGAGCAGGGCGCCAAGGAAGCCGGTAAACTGCGACTGGAGGGGAAGGACTACGTCGTCCGGGAAGGCGATATCATGCATTTCAGGTTCAATGTCTGAGTTACTTGCCAAACTGACAACCTTCGGCGCATCGCTGGGCATTGCGCTGGTTGTTGCGGCCGGAATTTACCTTATCCATCGCCGGCTGCTGGCGTTCTACGCAAACAAACCGTCGCAGGAACACTATCGTCAGCTGATCATGGCCTGTATCTGGCTGTTCGGACTGGTTTTCGTTGTGCTTATTCTGCCGGTAGGCGACGAAATGCGCGGCCAGATGCTGAGCTTTCTGGGCATTCTGCTCAGTGCCACGATTGCGCTGTCCAGCACTACCATTGTCGGCAATGCCATGGCCGGGCTGATGCTGCGCTCGCTGCAAAACTGCCGCGTCGGTGACCATATCCGCGCCGGTGATCATTTCGGCCGCATTTCCCGCATGGATTTGCTGCATGTGGAAATCCAGACCGAAGACCGTGATCTGACCACGCTGCCGAACCTGTTTCTGGTTACCAACCCGGTGACAGTGCTGCGCAATTCCGGAACCTTTCTGCATGTTGAGGTTTCCCTCGGCTATGACATTCCGCGGCAGAAAGTCGAGGCCGCGCTGATTCGTGCTGCCGAAAACACCGGTCTGGAAACACCCTATGTGCAGATCCGGCATCTCGGCGATTATTCTGTCAGTTACATGATTTCCGGCCTGCTTACGGATATCAGCAAGCTGATAGCAACGCGACGTAAATTGCGCGCCAATACGCTCGATGCCCTGCATGATGCGGACATCGAGATTGTCTCGCCGACCTTTATGAACACGCGGCCGCTGGCAGCCGATGCGCAGATACGGCCGGATAGGGTGGCTGTGCCGGAGCACAACGGCGATCACCCCGAGCCGGATGAGGTGGTGTTCGACAAAGCCCGCGAAGCTGAACAACTGGAGCTGCTCAAGCGGCAGTACACCGAAGAAAGCCAGCAATTACTTGCGGTCGAGCAGGAGCTCAAGGATGCCGGACAGGGCGACGATCGCCGACCGCTGACGCTGCAGAAAAAGAAACTCGAGGCTTCGCTGGCGCGTATTGCCAGGCAGATTGAGGAGGCTGAAAACCAGATGAGCGGCGCATGAAAGGCTTGTGTGGCCACTTGTTGGCCCCGGCCCATTGACAGCAAGGCGGCCGAACCGGACAATTCGCGCCCTTCCTAATACAGTGGTGATGTAGCTCAGCTGGTTAGAGCACGGCACTCATAATGCCGGGGTCGGTGGTTCAAGTCCACCCATCACCACCATTTCCTCTCGATTGCTATACTTTTCTGCGCAAAACAGAAGACGATAACAATTTCTTGCGAGGGGGGGCATGCCACACAGGTTACTGATTCAGCTTTTTATCCTGCTGATAGCAACTCTGTTGTCTGGTTGTGGTCATGACAGTCCCTCAGATAATGGCGGGGGCACTGGCGGCGAGGGCAGCGGCGATGAGCTATTGGCCCCGCAGGACTTTTTCCGCTTTGGCTATGCGCTGAGTGAAGAATACGAAGCCAATTGCCTTGGTTCCAGAATCATCAGGACTTACGCCATAAATGATCTGACTGGTCAAATTCGGCTTATTGATCGGCATGTTTTGCAGTACGTTTACGTTTTCCTTTCTCCATGCGACGTTCGTCCTCCCTTATTAGTTAGCCCATCCGGCGACTTCATTTTTGTCAGCTCCAGGGGAACTCAGGTTGTTGGAGGTACTATCAGGACTGTTCCTGGGGTAAGCGCTATCCCTATCGATCCAAACGGATTGCCGAATTTTGATGCGCCGATATTTAGCGCTACGCGCAGTCGCGGTGTGATGACTTTGCATCCGAGCGGAGCTTTCGCGTATCAGATTAATCCAGAGCAAAATACCGTTGACCAGTATTCAATTGATGTGGGCGGGAGGTTCTCATCGCTGATGCCCGCGGGTATTGTCACTGGCGCTGGCGCCAGTCCGGTGGCAATGCATCCCAGCGGGAACTTTGCCTATATTGCAAGTGGTGTTGGCGACTTTGTTTGGCAGTATGCTGTTGCTGTGGACGGCTCGTTGAGCAGTTTGCCTGGCGTAGCGTTAACCGGTGACAACCCGGTTTCGATAACTATCAGCCCGTCAGGCGCTTTCGCTTATGTAGGCAATGCCGGATCAACCGATATATCGCAATTCTCAGTAGACGCAGCAGGATTTTTGCAGCCGCTGAGCCCTCCCAGTGTTGATATGGCAGAAGTTCCTGCTTCGATTGCCATGGATACGTCGGGCGATTTCTTATATGCCGTCAATAGAGATGCTGGCACGATTTCCCAGTTCCAAGTTAGCGTGGGTGGTGGTTTGGTGCCACTGGTTCCGGCTGAAGTCAATACTGCGCTGAATGCCAAATCGATTGAAATAAGTCCGGGGGGCAATTTCGCGTATGTTTTTGGCCAGGATGCAGATGATGTGTATCAATATTCCATCAGTAGTAGCGGCGCCTTGAGTCTTTTGAAGCCGGCCACATTTCCGATATGGCCTGAACGATATCTAAAATCTGTAAATCAATTTTCATTTGCGCCGGGCGAGGCAGCGAGGCGGCCCACAGCAAAATTTGCTTACGTCGCAAATAGCCGTTCCAGTACGGTTTCGCAATATGCTATTGATGTTAACGGCGAACTGGGGCCCTTATCACCTGCCGACGCAATATCTGGCGGCTCTCCAATCATGGTCGTTAGGGCGCCTGATCGGATAACGAAACTGTATACCGTCAATACTGAGTTGGGGACTCTTAACTTCTATACAGTCGATACTGATGGCGCGCTTGTGGCCGGTTTGGAACTTGGAATAGCGACGAACGGCAAGCTTATCTCTGATTCCGATCGGTTTGGTCGAGGTCCCGCACCTACATCATTAACGTTCGGGTCGGATTTTGCCTACATTACCGACGCTTGGGCAGATCGGCTTCTGGTATACAGGCGGCGCGATACTGGCGACATGTTGGCAGAGCCAAGATTCATACTGGAGACCGGTAAACAACCCGTAGCAGCAGTGCTGCATCCCGGCGGCCGCTTTATTTATGTAGTGAACGGTGAATCTGCCAACATTTCACAATTTTCAATTGACGGCGTCGACGGGTCGTTGGCGCCGTTGTCTCCGGCGACGGTTTCAACGGCTGGAACTCCGGGTGGTATGGCTATTAGTCCCGATGGATCTTATGCATACGTGGCAAATATTTCGGCGAATACCGTGGCGCAGTACTCGATTGGCAGTGACGGCGTGCTAAAGCCTTTCGCTGCAGCATCGGTCCCTGCTGAAAGGGGTGCTCGTTCAGTGACGATAGACCCCACCGGCAGTTTTGCATATGTCGCCAATTTTTTATCCGGGACTGTCTCGCAGTTCAAAATCGGGTCGAATGGGGCGCTGACCCCGCTAACTCCCGCATCAGTTGCGGCAGGTTTTTGGCCTTACTCCGTCACCATCGATCCTAGCGGGCAATTTGCATTCGTGACAAATCAGGGCTCTGATGACGTGTCGATGTATAGCATTGCGTCCAATGGTACGCTCAGTCCGGCGCGGTATAATTCGGTGGCATCGGGCGCCGGTCCTAGTGGCCTGGCAATTTTTAGCCGCTGGCAATAATTTCTAATTCTGGTGCCACCATTTAGAGGATGACGATTTTTTTTGTTGCCGCCATCGCCCTTACCGGTATCGCCATAGCAATCGTATTCAATACGAAATACCGCAATCATCCCTGGGATATGTATTACCCGCAGCTTGCGTGGCTGCGCGCCGGGATGTACTTCAGCTTTTGTTACACAGTGTCTTATTTGACTGGCGCTATGGATTTGCTGGTGGCGAATCCCATCGCCACCGCCGAGCAGCTTGGCAATTCGGGCTGGCGCTGGTACACGGCAGGCGTCATCGTATTTGTATTCGTCGCTTATGCAGGCGTGTGGGTTTATTACACGCCCGTTTTCAAGCGCAGGAAAAACACGCTAGTTTCAGCCCTGTTCGGTTTCCTGTGGGGCTCGAGCTCCGGGCAGCTATTTCTCTCTGTCTGGCTGCTCTGTCAGCAGTTGCCGGCACCCCCCTGGGTGGGTTCGGTCGCTGCGTTTCTGCTGCTCGCCATGTACCAGCCC
>CAYGKB010000069.1:0-9471 GCA_964350425.1 uncultured Chromatiaceae bacterium
CCGACCCGTCGCCCGCCACGACCTTTGCTCACCTGGATGCCACGCTGGTGCTGTCACGGCAGATCGCCGAGCTGGGTATCTACCCGGCTGTGGATCCGCTCGATTCCACTTCGCGCCTGCTCGACCCGAACGTAATCGGTCAGGAGCACTACGAAGCTGCCCGCGGTGTGCAGGGTATTCTGCAGCGCTACAAAGAACTGCAGGACATCATTGCCATTCTGGGTATGGACGAACTGTCGGAAGAGGACAAGCAGGCCGTGCAGCGCGCGCGTAAAGTACAGCGCTTCCTGTCACAGCCGTTTACCGTTGCTGAGGTGTTTACCGGTGCTCCCGGCAAATACGTGTCGCTGAAAGACACCATCCGCGCGTTCAAGGGTATTGTTGCCGGCGAATACGATGATCTGCCGGAGCAGGCTTTCTACATGTGCGGCGGTATTGAAGAAGCTGTTGAAAACGCCAAGAAGATGTAAGTTATGGCTACCTTGCATGTCGACATAGTCAGCGCCGAAGGCGAAATCTTCTCCGGAGAGGCCAGCATGGTCTTTGCTCCGGCGAGTCAGGGTGACGTTGGCATCGCGCCGCGTCATGCGCCGCTGCTGACCAACCTGCGTCCGGGTGATCTGCGCGTGGAGACGCCGGAAGGCGAAGAAAAGTTCTTTTACGTGACCGGCGGCGTGCTCGAAGTGCAGCCGCACATGGTGACGGTACTGGCCGATTCCGCCATGCGCGGCGCTGATCTGGACGAAGCTGCAGCCAAGGCAGCGCAGGAAGCCGCCGAAAAAGCCGTCGGCGCTGCCGGCGACAAAAAGAGCCTCGAACATGCACGTCTGCAACTGGTCGAGGCCGCAGCCCGTTACCGCGCGGTGCAGAAGCTCAAGGGCAAGAAGGGCTAGCCTTTCCCGGTGTCAGACACCGAAACGGCATGGCGCCTTCTTGTGACAACTGCACGTGAAATGGTGTCAGACACCATGTAGTCTGCCCCGATGAACATCAGCGTTGTCATTCTCGCGGCGGGTAAAGGCACCCGCATGCATTCCAGACTTCCCAAAGTGCTGCAGCCGCTGGCCAGTCGCCCGCTGCTCGAGCACGTGGTGACTACCGCTGAGTCGCTGGCAGCCAACAGCATCTGCGTGGTTTACGGGCATGGTGCCGAAACCGTGCAGGAGCATTTCGCCGGCCGTGATCTGAACTGGGCGCTGCAGGAGCCGCAACTGGGCACCGGCCATGCTGTGCAGCAGGCCATGCCGCATCTCAAGTCCGATGAAATCGTGGTCATCCTCTATGGCGACGTACCGCTGGTGCGGCCGGAAACGGTGCAGCGTCTCGCCGGCGCCGCGACTGCAGGGCCGGCAATTCTCACCGTCGTCGAAGCTGACCCCACCGGTTATGGTCGCATCATCCGCAATCCTGAAGGCGCCGTGGTGCAGATCGTCGAGGAAAAAGACGCCAACGATGAACAGCGCCGGATCAATGAGGTCAACACCGGCTTGCTGGCCTGCCCGGTGCATCTGCTCGGTCCCTGGCTGGATGCACTGAAAGCCGATAATGCCCAGGGTGAGTACTACCTGACCGACGTGGTGGCCAGTGCGGTTGCCGATGGCGTCAAGGTGGGTGCGGTGCGGGCGGATTCCTGTGCCGAGGTGATGGGCATCAACGATAAAGCCCAGCTTGCGGTGGCCGAGCGGGCTTACCAGCAGCGTCAGGCAGACCGGTTACTGGCTGCCGGCGTCACGCTGGCAGACCCGGCGCGCATTGATGTGCGCGGCACTGTCACCACCGGCAGCGATGTGTTCGTTGACGTCAACGTGGTGTTCTCGGGCGCGGTAGAACTCGGCGACGATGTGCAGATCGGACCCAACTGCGTCATTGGCAACGCCAAAATTGCTGCCGGATCCGTTATCCATGCCAACAGCGTCATAGAAGATGCGCTGGTCGGCAAAAACTGCAGCGTCGGCCCCTTTGCCAGGCTGCGTCCGCAGGCGGAAATGAAAGACGGTGCCCGCGTCGGTAATTTCGTGGAAATGAAAAAAACCACGCTGGGTGCCGGCAGTAAAGCCAACCATTTAACTTATCTTGGCGACGCCATTATCGGCGATGGTGTCAACATCGGTTGCGGCACCATCACCTGCAACTATGACGGCGCCAACAAATACCAGACCATTATTGGCGACAATGCCTTTATCGGCTCAGGGGTAGAGCTGGTTGCGCCGGTTGAAGTGGGCGCGGGAGCAACGGTCGGTGCAGGATCAACCATCGGCAAAGATGCCCCTGCCGGGGAACTAACCCTGGAGCGATCGCGTCAGAGAACCATCAGCGGCTGGCAACGGCCCGTCAAGAAGAAACACTGAATAATAAAGACGAGATCTGACACATGTGTGGAATCGTAGGGGGCACCGCAGAACGCAACGTCGTTCCCATTCTAATGGAGGGATTGCGCCGGCTCGAATACCGTGGCTATGACTCTGCCGGTATTGCGGTCCGCCATGATGATGGTGTGCAGCGCCGCCGCGCTCTGGGCAAGGTCGCCGAGTTGCAGAGCAAACTTGATGCGGAGCCGCTGGAAGGTAATACCGGCATTGCGCACACCCGCTGGGCAACTCACGGTGTGCCGTCCGAGCAGAACGCTCATCCGCACGTATCCGACCCGGATATCGCCATTGTGCACAACGGCATTATCGAAAATCATGAGACGCTGCGCGCCGATCTGATTAAAAAGGGTTACACATTTGTCAGCGAAACCGATACCGAGGTGGTGGCACACCGCATTCACATGCATCTGCAGAATGCTGACGGACTCGAAGATGCGGTGCGCAAAACAGTGGCCGAACTGGAAGGTGCTTATGCTCTGGTTGTCATGAGCCGCCGGGATCCCGGCACACTGGTACTCGCCCGCGAAGGCTGTCCGGTTGTTGTCGGTATCGGTATCGGCGAAAACTTTGTTGCATCCGATGTGGCAGCCTTATTGCCGGTTACGCGCAAGTTCATGTTCCTGGAAGAAGGTGACATTGCCGTGGTTACCCGCGACGGGGTAGTGATTTCCGCTGCGGACGGCACCCTGGTTAAACGACCGGTTTCAGAGAGCGAACTTTCCGCCGATGCGGTTGAACGTGGCAAATTCCGTCACTACATGCTCAAGGAGATTTATGAGCAATCGCGCGCGGTTGCCGATACGCTGGCAGAGCGGATCGCGGACGGCAAGGTACTTGATGCCGCGCTTGGTCCGACCGCTGCCGAGGTGTTGAGCAAAACCAGAGCGGTGCAGATTGTTGCCTGCGGCACCAGTTATCACGCCGGTCTGGTGGCACGCTACTGGATCGAAGAGTATTGCGGCATCCCGTGTCGCGTGGAGATAGCCAGCGAATATCGTTACCGCAAGGTGGTGGTGCCTGAGGGCGGTCTGTTTATTACTATTTCGCAATCCGGCGAAACCGCTGACACGCTGGCAGCGCTGCGCAAGGCAAAACAAAGCGGCTACCTGGCCACCCTGACGGTTTGCAACGTGCCTGAAAGCGGCATGGTGCGTGAGTCCGAGCTGGCTCTGATGACCCGCGCCGGCCCCGAGATAGGTGTGGCATCTACCAAGGCTTTCACCACCCAATTGACAGCGCTGGCCCTTGCCACCATTGCGCTGGGCCGTCGCAACGGCATGAGCGAAGCGCAGGAACGCGACCTGACCGGCCAGCTTATGGAATTGCCGCGCTTAATCGATCAGGTGCTGACCCTGGACGAGGAAATCAAAACCCTGTCGAGTGAATTTGCCGAACATCAGCATGCGCTGTTTCTTGGCCGGGGCGCTCAGAACCCGGTGGCTATGGAAGGCGCGCTGAAGCTCAAGGAAATTTCTTACATTCACGCCGAGGCCTATGCTGCCGGCGAACTCAAGCATGGTCCGCTGGCGCTGGTCGATGAGGACATGCCGATTATCACCGTTGCACCCAACGATGATCTGCTGGAAAAACTTAAATCCAATTTGCAGGAAGTGCGTGCGCGCGGCGGCAAGCTGTTTGTGTTTGCTGATCCCGATGTGCATATCGAGGCAGGTGACGGCATTCGTATCATGCATATGCCCACCCATATCGAGGATTTTCAGGCGCCCATTCTGTACACCATCCCGCTGCAGTTATTGAGCTATCACGTGGCCGTTCTTAAAGGAACCGACGTTGATCAGCCGCGTAACCTGGCCAAATCCGTTACCGTCGAGTAATTAAGTTAAACGTTAAAACGCGACCCAGTACCGGAGACGGATCGGTGCTGCGCGGATAATTGTGGCTGCACCTTCGTAATAACAACAAGAACGAGGAGGGGCAGCATGCTTATTCCGCTTATTATTACCTTGCTGGTTGCCGTTGCAGTTGCGCTCATGCTGCACAAGAGTCGTGCTGCGGGAACCGGCTATGTCAGTACGTCCCAGACCGGGAGATTGTGGCGCCAGCGGCCCGACTATGCGCAGCGTGATCACCGACCGGCTGTGCAGCGCAGTGATTTCAGCGCTGTTTCCATTCAGTGCGGTGCAAAATGTTGCCGCGCGGCCCGACGCCTGGAAGGCAAACGCGGGTTTCCCGGCCAGATACCGCGCCTGCCGCTGTCACAGTGCGATGCTGAATCGTGTACCTGCAGCTATGTGCAGCATGACGATCGCCGCGGCGGTGATGACCGGCGCAATCTGTATGTTGCGATCTTCGCAACCGGTCCTGAGGCTCAGGAGCGTCGTCTTCGCAACGATCGCCGCAAAACTGAATCAACTGAAGACCTGGAGCTGTTTAACTTTCGCGAGCCCTGAGCGGAGGTTCTGGTCTCACTGGCGCTTGCTGGCGGGTGTTGCTACCCTCTGCACCCACTATTGCAAGGAAGTTCAGGAGCACGCGAAATGATTCGTACCATTTGCCGCATCGTACCGGCTTTGTTTTTGCTGGTTTTTTCGACAGTTCTTCAGGCCGAAGACTCAACCCCCGCACAGTTTTCCTTTCTGGAGTTCAATGCGCCGGATAGTTCCGATGTCAAAGGCGTGCGGCTGACAGCGCTGTATGGCAAAACCGGTAATGTCACCGGTATTGATTTTGCTATTGGGCTGTCCGAGGTTGATAACCTTACCGGTATCAGCTGGCCGCTGCTGCTTGGCGCCAACAGAGTCAATGGCAGCATGACCGGTTTGGGCATGGGTCTGGTTAATCTGCATAAGGGCAGTGACAAAGGTGTCAACCTGGGCCTTCTGAACCTGACCAACGATGTGCAGGGCCTGAATCTGGGCGTAGTAAATGTGAGTTCCGGCGATACGCTTGCCGATATCAGCGCCGTGAATATATCGGACACATCAACATTTCAGCTCGCGTTTTTTAACAAGACTGAAAGGCTGAAAGGGTTGCAGATCGGGTTTTTGAATTGTGCCGACAATGGCTTCCTGCCGTGTTTCCCGATATTCAATTTTGCTGCCGACTAAATTCCTGACAGAATTTATTTGACCGTAAAGGCCGCCGTTTGGCGGCCTTTATTTTGCTGTGGTGCCAGCGAGAAACTGCTGTATGTGATCCAGCACAGCCTGACCGTTACCGACAAACCACCAGTGGTCCGGTCCCGGCAGCGCCACAAACTGCGCGTCCCGGATGCGCGCCGCGAGATCCTGTCCGGCCGCAAAGCGGATCATCTGATCGTCTTCGCGGTGCATCACCAGCGTCGGGCACTTGATATCAGCCAGCCGCTCGCGCACGTCAATGTCGGCCAGCGCTTCCAGTACGCCACGGATGATGCCGGGCGAAGCTGCTGCGCGCAGGTAGCGCGCCCAGCCGTCCTGCACTGTCGGGTCATCCGCCCAGGTCGGGGCAAACAGATCCAGCGATGCCGGGCCGCCCCAGTTGCTGATCAGTTCGTCCAGCCAGGAGCTGTACAGGCTGGTACCCGGCATGTGCGGATAGTCGTCGCTTTTCGCGCCCTTGGCAAAGGTACCGAACAAAATCAGTCCCGCCACGCGCTCCGGGTAGCGGGCAGCGAACTCACAGGCTGCCGGGCCTGACTCTGACACCGCAAATATCACCACCCGTTCGGAATTGGCCGCGTCCAGCACGGCCCGCATGTCGCTGACGGTGTCTTCCAGCGTCGGCGGCTGACCGATTCGATCCGACAGGCCGACACTGCGTTTGTCGAACGTAATCAACCGCCGCCCGGCAGCAAGCTGCACGTCGAAATCGGCAATTTCCTGAATGCGATAGCGCACGTCCAGGTGTGACACAAAACCCGACGCGAACAGAATATCGCCGGGACCGTCGCCCAGCGTGCGCCAGGCAATGTGCACGTCGCCGTTGCGCACAAAGTGCACGTCTGACAGCCCGTCAGCCAGGAATACGGTTGAGGCCGGCGCGCGCACATTGGCGATGAAACGAAACCCCTTGCGCGGCACGGTGCGGATGATTTGCGGTTCCTGCGCCGGGTCATCAAGCACCTTGCGGGCTTTCATAATGGTGCGCGACAGCGACGCCTCGGTGACCACCACGCCGGGCCAGAGCTGCTCCTGCAGCTCGTTCTTGCTGACCACCCGGTCGCAGTTTTTCATCAGGTATTCGATCAGGTCAAACACCTTGGGCTCCGCTTCGCGGATGGCGCCACCCACGCGCAGTTCCCGCAGGATCGGGTCAAGGCTGCGTCCGGCAAAGCGATAACTGTTGGCGCTCGGCTGGCTCATAGCGCAAGAATACCGCGCCATCGCGCCGGTTTGTGCAGTGCGGGGCGGGTTGGTCATAAAAAGGTCAGAAAAGGGTTCTGTGCCGGTCAGGACTTGCCGCCCGCGGCGGCGCACACTGCAGCCATGCCTTCCGGGGCCATACCGACCAAAGGAGCAGAACCATGATGAACCGCAAAGCCATTATCGCCATTCTCACCACCGCCGTGCTGGCAGGCCCGGCTCTGGCCGACGCGCCGCTGCCGCAGCAGCACTATGCCGATGAACTGCAACGCTGCATTGCAACCATTCGCGCCGAGTTGCCGGTTGACGACCAGACAGCACTGCAGCATCGGGTTACCCGCGTCAGTAAGGAAAATATCTGGTACGAGTTCAGCATTTCGACTCTGCTGGATGAATCTGCCGCTAACCCGCTGGCCGAAACCGAATGCCGCGCCTGGCGTTTTGCTGACCAGACGGTCGCCATTGTCGAGCCGGCTCCGTCCGGCGCCAGCCTGGCACAGCTGCAGTAACCTGCGGGCCTGACCCCGGCCGCCGGTTCGGGCAACCGACCGGCGGTTTGCTGTTTCCGCTATTCTTAGCGTCGTGGAAAAGCATCAACGCATCGCATTGCTGATTTTTGTTGCGGTCACAGGCTACGTTTTGTGGCGGGACCCGCAGCAGCAGGCACTGGCAAAAGGGCTGATTTTGCTGGTATTTCTGCTACCGATCCTGTTTTACAGGCTGGTGGCCTGGTTGTCCGGTTTCGGCTTTCCGGAATATTTTGCGCGCGATTTCGGTTCCGCGAACCGGCCCGGACCGTATGCCTTTTTCTTCTGGATGTTGTACCTGATTGCCTGCGGGTTTATCGTTTTCGACCTGAGTCTGTACTGAACGGAACCCCATTTTGTCTGAGCAACCGGTTTTCTGGCTGGGCGGCAAGCCCGGCGACAAGCACAAGGGTCGTCAACCTCCCGAAGCCGAGCGTTATGCCGCCACGCTGACCGAGGCCTGCGAAGCCTGCGGCTTCGATGTCGACGAGTTCGTGGCCGCGCAGGGCGGTTTCGGCGGCTGGCTGCTGCATCTGGAACGCGGCCGGGTCCGCTACCGGCTGTTCTGGAATGGCAAGGCAGGCCTGCTCAGCCTGGAGGAACATCGCGAGCGTGGCGGCTGGCAGGAGTTGCGCAACAGCGCGACCGGCGATACCGGTCTGCCGGGGTTTGTCGCCGCCGTGCGTGAGATACTGCAACCGGAGCATGGCTAAAGCGGGGCGAACAATGGCAGCGAACAGCGATGTAGTGGAACCGCAGCCGCGGGTGGTTGATCTTGGCGCCAGTTTCGCCCCGGCGGCGCGGGAACGCATTGATGCCTACCTGCAATCCTTTGTCAGTTTCGAACCGGTACTCGGGCTGCTGTATAGCGATGCCGGTGCCAGCCCGTCGTGGAGTCTGATCGCCTTCGCCAGAACCACCGTGAACGAACTGGTCAAAATGTACAGCGGTTTCGGCGCCGTGGTTTGCTATGACATTGACGGTGTGGCGGTGATCGTGCCGCAGATCGCCCATATTGAACAGCTCGATTCGGGCATCCTCGATTTTGTGGGCGACCGCCTGCAGCGCACGCCGCCGGCGAATTCATGACGACGGCCGATCTTGCCGACCTGTTTACCGAGCTGGGTATTCCTGCCGACTATGGCGATGCGCCGCCACTGCCGAGCTATGCGGAAGCCACCGAACTGACGGAAATCGGCGCCAACATCATGGGCCGTATGCAGCAGCTTACGCCGGCCAGCGCAGATGCCTGGCGGGCAATGAGCCGTGCTGCCGCGGCTGACAAAGTTACCCTGCTGGCCATCTCGGGTTTTCGCAGCATTGACTATCAGGCCATGCTGATTCGGCGCAAACTTAATAGCGGCCAGCGCATTCATGACATTCTCCGGGTCAACGTGGCACCGGGTTTCAGCCAGCATCACACGGGCAATGCCATGGACATCGCCACGCCCGGCTACAAACCCCTGCTGGAAGAGTTTGATGAGTCGCCCGCCTTTCAATGGCTGCAGGCGCATGCCGCCGATTTCGGTTTCAGCATGTCCTATCCGCGCGGCAATCCGGAAGGCGTTATTTATGAACCGTGGCACTGGTACCGGGCCGACACATGAAAAAAACCAATATCTACAGCTCCGCATGGAGCGAGTCATCCCACGGCGACAAGTTTCAGCGCGGTCATATTCCGCTGACGGACCTGAATGACAATAACCTGCTGGGTTGCGGCGCGTTCAAAGTTGAACCGGGCAAGCGCGCCTTTCCCAAACATGCGCATCTCGCCAATGATGAAGCGCTGTTTATAGTTGCCGGCCATGGCGAGCTGACCATCGGTGACGAATCCGGGCCGGTGGAAGCCGGTGATTTTGTGCTGCTGCCACGGGGGGAGCAGTATGCCCATGTGCTGGTCAATGACGGTGACGAGCCGCTTATATACCTGTGCGTATCCACAATGATGATGCCGGAAGTGGTGCATTACCCGGATTCCGCAAAACTGGGTGTGCTGGGAAGCAAGGATTTCTGGACCTCGGGCGAGGCGGGTGTCAGCGGTTTCTACAAGCCGAACCCGGTCGGCTACTGGGACGGCGAGGACTGACCCGGTTACTCAGGCGGTGGCCAGCACGGCCGGCGTTTTGCGTAATTCGGCGAGCTTCTGATTTACCAGCACATTGGCTGCCAGCACCGGGTCATCAATCACGGTGAAGCATGGCGGTGAGCGCCGCAGCGCCGGCCATTCGCCGGTTTCGATAATGTGTTCCAGATAGGCAATGTTGCGCTCGA
>CAYGKB010000070.1:0-9443 GCA_964350425.1 uncultured Chromatiaceae bacterium
CGGCAGCGACCAGCTGCCAGTGGGATGGCCATCGCCTGAATATTATCGATACCCCTGGGCACGTGGACTTCACCATTGAAGTTTACCGTTCGCTGAAAGTGCTGGATGGCGGTATCGGTGTGTTCTGCGGCTCCGGCGGCGTGGAACCGCAATCCGAAACCAACTGGCGCTATGCCAACGATTCCGAGGTTGCGCGCATTATTTTCGTCAACAAGCTGGACCGCATGGGCGCTGATTTCTACCGTGTGGTCAAACAAATCAAAGACGTGCTGGGCGCCAACCCGCTGGTCATGGTGCTGCCCATTGGCATCGAGGACGACTTCAGCGGCGTGGTTGACCTGCTCACACGCAAAGCCTGGATCTGGGATGACTCGGGCAATCCGGAAAACTACGAAATAGTCGATCCGCCGGAAGAGATGGCCGACACCATAGAGGAATGGCGCGAAAAGCTGATCGAAACGGCGCTGGAGCAGGATGACGACCTCCTGGAAGCTTACCTGGAAGGCAACGAGCCCTCGGTTGAGGACATAGAAAAGTGTGTCCGCAAGGGCACGATTGCGCTGGATTTCTTCCCCACTTTCTGCGGCTCCGCTTTTAAAAACAAGGGCGTGCAGAACGTGCTGAATGCTGTGGTGAAATTCCTGCCGAATCCGACCGAGGTCAAGCCGCAGCCGGAGATCGACCTGGAAGGCAATGAAACCGGCGAATACGCCATTGTTGATCCGGATCGGCCGTTCCGCGCGCTGGCTTTCAAGATCATGGACGACCGTTACGGTGCCCTGACCTTCACCCGCATTTACTCGGGTAAAGTCAGGAAAGGCGACAACGTGGTCAACACCTTCACGGGCAAATCCGAGCGCATCGGCCGTATCGTCGAAATGCATGCCAATTCGCGTGAAGAACTCGAATCGGCGCAGGCAGGTGACATCGTGGCGTTCCTGGGCATGAAGAATACCCAGACCGGACATACGCTGGCCGATGAGAAAAACCCGGCCACGCTGGAGCCGATGGTGTTCCCCGATCCGGTTATTTCCATTGCCATCGCCGCCAAAGACAAGGCCGGTACTGAAAAGCTGGGCATTGCGCTGGGCAAGATGATCGCCGAAGACCCATCATTCCAGGTTGAGACTGACCAGGAAACCGGCGAATCCGTCATGAAGGGCATGGGCGAGCTGCACCTTGATATTAAGGTGGACATCCTCAAGCGCACCCATGGCATCGAGGTGGAAGTCGGTAAACCGCAGGTAGCCTATCGCGAAACCATCACCCAGCCGGTAACCGACAGCTACACCCACACGAAGCAGACCGGTGGTTCGGGTCAGTTCGGTAAGATCGATTACACCATCGAGCCGATTGAGCCCGGCGGTGAGAACTACGAGTTCGAATCAACGGTAACGGGTGGTAACGTACCGCGCGAATACTGGGGCGCAATCGAAAAAGCCTTCCAAACCATGATGGACGAAGGCACATTGGCCGGCTACCCGCTGACCAATGTGAAATTCACGCTGCAGGACGGTGCCTTCCATGCGGTTGACTCGTCAACCATGGCCTTCGAAGCCGCGACGCGCAATGCTTACCGCCAGTCAGTGCCGAAAGCAGCGCCGCAGCTGCTGGAACCGATCATGAAGGTGGACGTGTTTACGCCCGAAGATCATGTCGGTGACGTAATCGGTGACCTGAACCGGCGTCGTGGCATGATCAAGGCGCAGGAAGCCGGCGCTACCGGCGTGCGAGTCAAGGCTGAAGCACCACTGTCAGACATGTTCGGCTACATCGGCGACCTGCGCACCATGACCTCCGGTCGCGGGCAGTTCTCCATGGAATTCTCGCACTATGCGCCGTGTCCGAAGAACGTGGCTGATGAAGTGATCGAGGAGACCAAAGCGCGCAAGGCAGCCAAGTAGTCAATTCCTCAAAACGCATCGCAAAAAGCCGGCTTCATGCCGGCTTTTTTGTGTCTGGCGAAGGAAATCTGCCGCTCAACCGTCTACTGTATGGATACCGGCATTTTGCGAGCAGATGGCCCAGCATATAGATAAAGCGTTAGCCAGCCGGATTCTGGCGGGCGATGACGAGCTTTTCCGGCAGACTTTCGACGCATTTTTTCCGCGTCTGTACCGGTTTGCCAAGGTAAGGCTGAACGGTGACCACGATGCCGCCTGCGATGTCGTGCAACAGACCTTTTGCAAAGGCATCGAGCGTCTCGACAGCTATCGCGGTGAAGCTGCTCTGTATACATGGTTCTGCCAGATCTGCCGCAATACCCTGATCGACTACTGCCGCGCCAGAAACATACAGGCGGAACGGTTTACCCCGCTGGAAGACCATCCCAATATCCGCGCCGTGCTCGATACATTAACGGCCCCGGTCAGCGATCAACCTGAAACCCGCGCCAGCCGGCACGATGCCATAAGGCTCATTCAGGCCACTCTCGATGCCCTGCCCGTTCGCTACGGCGACGTGCTGGAACTCAAATATGCCGACGGCATGAGCGTAAAAGAAATAGCCGAGCGCCTGAATATTTCTGAAAAGGCAACCGAATCCACGCTGACGCGAGCCCGCAAAGCGTTTCGTGAGGCTTTCAGCGAAATGACCGCACTGGATGAAATTTTGCTGACCGAAAGGTCTGTCAACGGATGAAATAAATATCATGAATGAGCATGACGAAAACCCGAACAGCCGCCGACAAGCCGGAGCGCAGGATTCGGTGGCTGACGCCATTCGTTTGGCGGGACGGCGCGAAATGCCGCCAGCGGCCGATCGCGAGCAGATCTTTGCCGCTGCCGCAGCGAGTCTGCAGCAAAAACGGGCGGAACAACGGCACTCGCGGAATCGACGCGTCGGCATGGCGGCTGCCGCTGTCATTGTGCTGGTCATCGGCGGCAGCCTGCTGCTGCAACCCGAGCTTACTGATTCCCCGGTTACGCAGGCTCAGGTTGACCGGCTTGCCGGTGAACTGGAGTGGCTGCAGTCCGGTGCGACGGCATGGCAGCCGGTGCGCGAAAATGACCGGCTACCTGGCAACGGCAGGTTGCGCACCAACAACGGCAGCCGTGCCGGTGTTGTGCTGGCCAGCGGAATTTCGGTCCGGCTGGCCGCCGCAACGACTATCAGCCTGACATCAGCCAGCACGCTGCGTCTGGACAGCGGCAAGATTTATGTTGATGCTGGGCCGGACCGGAGTACATCCATTGAAGTGATTACTCCCGCAGGCATTGCCCGCGATATCGGTACGCAGTTTGAAGTGCGCTACATAGAGCCCGAATTCAGATTGCGTATCCGCGAAGGCAGCGTCAGCTTTGCCCGGGCTGAGACGCAGTTGCTGGCAAACGCCGGCGACGAAGTGACCGTTGATCTGCAGGGCGCCATCAGGCAGCGGCCGATCGCGGCGGATGATCAGGACTGGCTGTGGGCGGAGGAACTGGCGCCGGTGCCGGAACTCGATGGTGAGCCGCTGACCGCGTTGCTGGAGTGGGTCCGCCGCGAAACCGGACGCCCGGTTATATTTGCCAGCGAGGCTGTCAAAACACAGGTCAGCGCAACTGTCCTGCATGGCTCAATCACCAACATGAGTCCGCTCGATACATTGGGTGCAATGCTGTCTACCACGGACTTTCGCTACCGGCTTGAGGAGGACGGTACAATATTGATCTACGCAGAAAGGTAGTTCTGGTATGCATGGCCGCGCCCGCCTGATCATCTGCGCTGTCGGTTGCTTGCTGGGGGCACAGGGTCTGGCCGCGGACCTGCGCCTGGGCATGCGCCTGCAGGATGCCCTCGCATTGCTGCGGGCGGACGGACTGACGCTGGCATACAGCAGCGATCTGATCAGCCCGGGCATGCGCATTGATTATCTGCCCGACACTTCCGACCCGGTCGAGTTGCTGCGCACGTTGCTGGCACCATGGCAACTTGAGTTACGCGAGGCGCCGGACGGGGCGCTGCTGATTGTCCGGGCGGCGGTAAAATCGCCCCCGCCGGCAACCCGGGCTGCCGCGCGAACCTACTATCCGCGCCCCGCTCGGCCGGACGAACTGGTTGTCAACGCCAGTCGCTACCGGTTTCAGCGCGGCATCGGCCCGTCCTTTGCAGGCCTTGGCGCAGCCGCCCTGCAAACCGAGCCGGAAATAGGCGACGACCCGCTGCGCGCGCTGGCGCGGCTGCCCGGGGCAACCCGCAGTGACTTCAGCGCACGCACCAATGTCCGGGGCGGCAGTTCCAATGAAAACCTGATCCTGTTCGACGGCCTGCGGCTGTATGACCCGTTTCATCTCAAAGGTTTTCAGGGGTTATTCAGCGCCGTGGATACCCGGCTGGTGGAATCGATGGATGTCTATATGGGCGGATTTCCCGCTCGTTATGGCGACAGCATGAGCAGCATCACCAATCTGCGCACCATCGCCCCCACTGAACCTCTGTACGGTGAAATTACCGCCAGCTTTTTTAACCTGTCGGGATTACTGTCCGGAAATGCGCAAGACGCCAAAACCCAATGGCTGATGTCGGCGCGACGCGGCAACCTGGACCGGGTCATTGACGTGTTTAATCCCAAGCTCGGCGACCCTCGTTACTTCGAAGTACATGGCAGGTTATCGCATGATTTTTCAGAAGGCCTGACACTAACCGGCAATGCAATGATCTCCAAAGACAATATTCGCATCGTTGATACTGACGAGGAGGAGTTTGCCACCGGAGACTATCGGGATCAGTACTACTGGCTGCGAGCCGACCTAAAGCCCGGCGATAATTTCAGCGGCAATATACTAGTCAGCAAGATCAGCCTGGAAAACTATCGTCAGGGCACCGTGGAAAAAGACGGTGCTTCCAACGGCGAGTTGCGTGAAGACAATTCTTTTCGCATCTCAGGCGTGCAAACTGCCTGGGCGTGGATTCCGAAGCAGAGCTGGCAACTGGAGTTCGGTGCGGAAGTGCGCCGGGAGAGCGGCCGATACGACTATTTCGATGTCGCCGAGTTTGAATTGCTGTTCGACACCCCCGGAGCGCCGCTTGCGACTATGCGTGCAAATGCCCGTGCTGCAACGTACTCCGGGAGCTACGCGGCGGTCTGGTCGAGCCTGCAAATGCCGCTGGCCGAGCGCTTCACAGCAGAGTTCGGACTGCGCTGGCACCGGGAAACCCTGAGCCCTGTCAACGACACAGCCATCGACCCGCGTATCAGCCTGCGTATTGATCTTGGCGGCGCCACCACCATGCGCCTCGGCGCAGGTCGCTATAGCCAGCCGCAGACAGTAAACGATCTGGATTTTGCCGACGGCACTTTGACCTATGCACCGCTGCAAAGCGCCGACCACTATATTGCCAGCCTGGAACATGAATTCAGCAATGGCATGGCACTGCGCAGTGAGGTGTACACAAAGCGTTATCGCAACCTGCGGCCACGTTATGACAATTTTCTGGATACCTTCAGTCTGCTGCCGCAACTCTGGCCGGACCGTATTCGTATCGATGCTGAGCGAGGCCGCGCCCGCGGCCTTGAGGTTTCAGTCAGCAGCAGCAACAGCGATACCTGGAACTGGTGGCTGACCTATAGCCTGGGTTCCGCGCAGGATGATTTTGGTGATCGCATGGAGAACCGTAGCTGGGATCAGCGTCATGGGCTGGGTGCCGGACTGTCCCGACAAACCGGGCGCTGGGAATTCAGCGTGTCGGGGATCTGGCGCACTGGCTGGCGAACCAGCAGCACTGCATTGAGCACCACGGTACCGATACCGGTAATCAGCGTAACTGATCGCTACGGCCAGACTCTAGGCGACTACAAGCGCCTGGACGCGCGCATCGCACGCATTTTTGAGCTCGAGCAAAGCCAGATACTGACCGTGTTTCTGGAAGTATATAACCTTACCAATCACCGTAACGACTGCTGCGTGCAATTCGAATTCACCGACGAAAACGGGCCTTTCGAATACCTCACCGATCGCGAAAATCAGGTCCCCTTTTTCCCCTCGCTGGGCTTTATCTGGCAATTCTGAGCATTTAGCGAAGGATTTCGCCGCCCCGGTTCGTCACACAGATGACGGATCAGAATAACTGCAATCCAGAGGGGTAATTATCATGCAACCGTTAACTATTATTGCCGGCGCCATGCAGGTGGCGGCGCTACTGGCAGTCACCGGAGTCGCGCAAGCCAAAGGCGACTTCAGAATATCACCATGCGAACGCTCCACCCTGAACATGCAAAAGGCCTGCAAGTTCGATGCTCGTGACAACTATCAGGAAACCATAGCCAATTGCCGTCAGCTGGGCGATGCAGATGAGCGCAACAGCTGCCGTGAAGAAGCCGTGGCGGAACGCTCTGAGGAAATGGAATTCTGCCTTGAGCAAAGTGAAGCTCGTTCAGACGCCTGCCGGGCACTGGGTGAGTGGCGTTATGACCCTGACACCCTGCTGGACTCGGCGCTTGCCTATATCAATCCCGATGAAGTGCCGGCAATTTATCCGCCCAATCCCTTCGTCTCTATAGCCGCCGGCCATACCTATGTATTGCGCGCGGGCGATGACGGCGAGGAAATTGTCGTCGTCCATGTCAGCGAAGAATCCCGGGAAATTCAAGGTGTGCTGTGTCGGGTGGTACTTGACCTGGTTTTCGAAGTTGCTGAAGACGATGGGGATGTCGGCTATGAGATTGTTGAAAACACCGACGACTGGTTTGCACAGACCACTGGCGGCGACGTTGTCTATTGCGGCGAAGTCGCCCGCAACTACGAAGACGGTGTTCTGCGCGATCTGGATGGATCGTTCGAATCCGGTATTGAGTTTGCGAAGGCCGGCTTTCTGGTAAAGGCCATGCCGGTTCCGGGGGATACTCACCGTCAGGAATTTGCGCTGGGTGAAGCCGAAGACATCGTCGAGTATGTCAGCCTGAATGCGAGCCCAACCGAAGAGGAAGGCGGCGAAAACCCCAACTTCCCGTGCGCCGGCCAGTGCCTCAAGACATTCGATTATGCGCCTATCGATCCCGAAGCGACAGAGTACAAGTACTACCTGCCCGGCGTCGGCTTCGTACTTGCCGTGGGCATGGAAGACGGTGAGCTCACGGGTGAGCGCGAAGAATTGATTTGTGTGGGTGAGTCCCCCGACATTCTGGCGGGCGCTGCATGTGGTATTGAAAACCACGAAGCGCTGCTGGAAGAACTTTGCATAAACGCACCGGATGCCTTCTGTGACTGAAGGCGCAAGGTACCTACACACACTGGCCGGCTTTTAGCCGGCCTTTTTTTACTGGATACGGCCGGCTGCCACGAAATGCTTGCTGTAAGGCGGCTGCGTCAGGCTGGTTACCTGCACTCGCTTGCCACTGGACGGCGCATGCACAAAACGGCCGTCGCCGAGGTAGATCCCGACATGGGAAATACTGCTGTCGAAGTTGAAAAATACCAGGTCGCCCGCGCGCGCGTCTTTGAGCGGCAACTGCTGGCTGGCGCGGTACTGGGCTTTGGAAGTGCGCGGCACGCTGAGGCCTGCCTTGTTATAGGAATACTTGACCAGACCGCTGCAGTCAAAACCATTGGGTGTGGTTCCGCCCCAGCGGTAAGGCGCGCCAATCATGGTGCGCGCCACGGCGGCCGCTTCAGCGTGGCTGTCGCTGGCGGCAACATACGGCGAGCTCTGCCAGTGCAGCGCATTGCTGCAACCCATCATCAGCAAAGTGAAAGCCAAAACAACGCTACGCAGTAGTACGGTCGGCATAGATTACCCCTTGCTTCCGAAACTCCAGCGCAGCGAAAACTGCAACTGACTTTCGTTGGTCTTACGCGGCAAACCGTTAAATACCCAGTAACAAGTGTCGGTCTTGCAGTGCGTGCTGCGGATCTGCTGCCACTCCGCACCCAGTCGCAGACTGTCTGTCAGCGTGTATAGCCACGCAACCGCAATTGCATTGCCCTTGTCCTGGTTGGTGATTGCGGCCGGATCGTTAAATGGCTGCAAATCGAACCACTCATAGCGAACGGAAACGCGATGCCTGTTCACGGCGCGCGGCAGCATCAGAAAACTGGCGTTGAAATCCACGTCCTGCACATGCCATGGACCGAGGTCGGGACCCATTATCGTGCTGCCATCAAGCCACTGGGCGAGCAAGCCGATCTCCCACGGCAGTGCCGCCTGCACTGCTATGTGATCGAACCAGGTCTTCCAGGCATAGTCGTCACCGGAGATTGCCAGCGGGTCGGCATGGTTATCGTAGTGATGCACCCTGACCAGCAATCGCCTATCCCAGCGCCATTGCGCGCCCACATAAAAGCCGGGGCGGTTATCTATTTCCTTGAACGGCTCAGCCCGGGGTATAGGCTGACCGCCGGGTGCCCATGGGTGAATCACGGAAACCGCCGGCATCGGCACGGCACCCGTGATGCCGGTTTGCCGATCGTGGGCGGCCCAGCCGTGCCAGGTCAGGGTAGCGCCAAGCGGATCGTTGTACCCGTAAGCTGCAGCCTCCAGGGCTATCTGCTGCGGTCGACTGCCGTTGATATCCCTGACAACACGGACTTCCGCACCGACTGCCCGCAACTCCTCGCCAATCCAGGCATTGATGACCGAGTTGGACAGCGCATATGGATTGCTCCAGCCGGCCACAGGGTTTTCCACCGAAAGGCGCGGATAAAAAGCGCCCAGACGCGACCGAAAGCGCCAGTTGCTGCGCGGTACCGGCCGGTATTCGAGGAATGCTTCCAGCACATCCAGCTTTTCCGCCACGTCGTTGTTGGCATTGAATGAGACACGTCCCGACCAGGTTGGCGAAATGCGGCCGGTGTAATCGACAAACATGCGGTTCAACCGCACACCATCGTGGTGCTCGTCATAGCGCAGTTTGCCGCCACCGCCACGCAACCAGGAATCCAGTTCACTGTCGGCGATGTAAAAAGACAAATCCACGGCACCTTCTATATGGTGCCGGTCGCTGCCCTCGGCAGCATGGCCAATGCCGACGGCAGCACTTAACAGGCAAACTGTCGCGATGCCCAGCCGGCGCATCAGTAGTCGCTCCAGTCCAGAGAACTGTCCGAACTGTCATGACCAGGCGACTGGCGCTGACTCACCATGAACTGCCGGGGCGCCTTGCGAAACGCATCCTGAATCTGACCATCCGCCAGCTCCGGCGACCAGATGCGCAGCGTGGTGGTCTCGGTCAGTTGATCTTCCCAGGCAAAGTCAAACTCACCGGCCTCATTTGCCATGGCAAAGTAAGGTGTATCAACGACCAGGATATATCCGAGCATGGAATCGTGAATATTGCAGCCGAGTGTCACCAGTCCGGCATGTTCAAACATTACGTCGCGCTGTTGTCTGCTCTGATACAGCGGTAATTCAAAATTGTTCGGGTTAGCAAAGGAATAGACGTGGTGACTGACAGCATCACTGTTGGGAAATCTCACTTCAGTGCCGGTCCGGATGACTGAAATGCGCGGCACGAACTGCTTGTCCAC
>CAYGKB010000071.1:0-9292 GCA_964350425.1 uncultured Chromatiaceae bacterium
GGCCGACCGTGGGCGTATAGACAATGGGCATGAACTCTTCAAGGTTCTCCCACAGCACACGGTGAAACAGTTGCTCGTTGCGATCCTGCAACGCGGCCAAAGCTACGTATTTGTCGAGTGAGCGACGAATGCGGTGAATACGGGGATAAACGCGCCGCGCCTGCTCCTCGATCGTGTTTACCTGGGTCGGCAAAATGCCCTCCAGTCCGAGTGCGCGACGCTCGGCAGCGGTGAAGGCTGAGCTTTTGTTCAGCATGGGGCTTTGCACCAGCTCACTGCCGCGTAAACGCACCGGCAGCGGTGCCCGATAATCCCACGGAAATTTAAGTTTCAGCACCCTGCAGGTTCCTGACCGATATCTAACAAGTGTACGCGGGCCCTGCGGCAAATTGAATCGCTGGCCTGCGGCGCTTGTGGCATGCTTGCTGCCGACGCACCACAGCGGAACTCATGAAGCAGCTAACCGAAATACGCATGGTCACGCATTGCGTGACCGATCTGGAAACCGAAATCGATACCTGGTCAAGGTATCTCGGCTACACGCTGCAGGATCGCGGCAGGCTGTCCGCAGAACTTTGCAACGTCTGGGGGGCAAGCGCGGAAACCGGCAGCAGCTATGCCGTAATGGCACCGGCCAGCGGTGCACCCGTCTACATTCGTTTCATCGCGACCGGCGCGCGCAGCGGCTACTGGCCGCCGGTAACCTGGGGCTGGAATGCCACCGAAATACTCGTCGAAGACCCTGACCGGCTGGCCAGCCAACTCGAAGCATCGCCGCTCCGCCGCTTTGGCGGACCGCTGGATCTCTACCCCGGCGCCAAGGCGCCGCGAGCCATCCAGACACTGGGGCCGTCCGGCGCCATGCTCTATTTCACGCGTCTGCTGCCGGGTGGCAGCCGCTATGGCCTGCATGGTGCCAAAGCGCCAGTTGATCGCATCTTCAATGTGATACTCGGCGGACCGTCGCTTAGTGAACTGCGCGAATTCTATGCCCATACCATGGGTCTGCGGGTCAGCGACCCGATAGGTTTTGTCGGCACCCTAGCGGCTGAAGCCTGCGGTGAACCGCCAGAGACCGAATTTCCGATCTGCGTTGCGCCGGTGCGTGCGCGTAATTCCATTCTTGAGCTGGATGAATACCCGCAAAACTCTGCGCCGCGGGAACGCGCGGCTGGCTGCATTCCGGGCGGCATGAGCATGGTGGCTTTTGAGACGCCATCGTTGTCCCGCTTTCCGGCGCCATTGCGTCAGGCGCCGGTCGCGCTTGACACTTTTCCCTATGCCGGCAGACGCGTGGCTATTGCCGAGGGGCCTGCCGGCGAATGGCTGGAACTTATCGAAACGCTTTGAATCAGGATGCGAGGCTCTGCCGCGATTCGCGCTTGCGGTCGCTTTCGCTCAGCATCTTTTTGCGGATGCGTATGCTGCCGGGCGTGACTTCCACCAGTTCATCGTCATCAATGAATTCCAGCGCCTGCTCCAGGCTAAAACGCTCCGGTGGCGTCAGAATCAGGTTCTCGTCCGAGCCGGCAGCCCGGATATTTGTCAGCTGCTTGGCTTTGGTCGGATTGACGACCAGATCGTTGCCGCGGCTGTGAATACCCACAACCATGCCTTCGTAAACCTCTTCGCCATGGCCGATAAACAGGCGGCCGCGTTCCTGCAGATTAAATAAAGCGTACGCCAGCGCCTTGCCCTGCATATTGGAAATCAGCACGCCATTGACGCGCTGGCCGATTTCGCCGCCCACGGCGCGATCGTATTTTTCGAAAACGTTGTACAACAGGCCGGTACCCGCGGTGGCTGTCAGGTATTCAGTACGAAAACCGATTAAGCCGCGCGCCGGTATCCGGTAATCGATGCGAATGCGGCCGCGGCCGTCTGCCTGCATATGCTGCAACTGGCCCTTGCGCTCAGCCAGTCGCTCCATGACACCGCCCTGATACTGTTCTTCCATGTCCACGGTGAGCAGTTCCCACGGTTCGCACATTTCGCCGTCAATTTCCTGACGAATGACCTCCGGTCGTGACACGGCCAGTTCGAACCCCTCACGACGCATGTTTTCTATCAGCACTGACAAATGCAGTTCGCCGCGGCCGGACACCCGGAACTTGTCCGGGTCATCGGTATCCTCAACGCGCAGGGCGACATTGTGCTTGAGTTCTTTATGGAGCCGTTCGCGAATCTGCCGACTGGTCAGAAACTTGCCGTCGCGCCCGGCAAACGGCGAATCGTTGACCTGAAAGGTCATACTGATGGTGGGCTCGTCCACCGTCAGCGGCGGCAACGCTTCGGGGTGTCCGCGGTCACACAGCGTATCGGAAATATCGAGCTGTTCGATGCCGCTGAACATGACGATATCGCCGGCGGTAGCGCTGTCGAGGCTGATGCGTTCCAGACCATTAAAACCATAAAGCTCCAGCACGCGGCCATTGCGCTGCCGCTGCTGCGCGTCGACGACAGTCACCGCCGTATTAGGCATCAGGCTGCCGCGGGTGACGCGACCGATACCAATCACCCCCACGTAAGGATCGTAATCAAGACTCGAAACCTGCAGTTGCAGCGGCCCTTCGGCGTCAACCTGGGGTGGCGCCACATGCGCGACAATGGCGTCAAACAATGGCGCCATATCGCCCTCGCGCGCGTTGCTGTCGGTCGATGCGTAGCCGCCGAGCGCCGACGCGTAAATCACCGGAAAATCCAGTTGCTCGTCAGTGGCGCCCAGGTTGTCGAACAAATCGAAAGTCTGATCCAGCACCCAGTCAGGCCGGGCACCGTCACGATCAATCTTGTTAATCACCACCAGCGGCTTGAGCCCCGCCGCGAAGGCTTTCTGGGTAACAAAACGAGTCTGCGGCATCGGGCCTTCGACGGCATCAACCAGCAACAGCACACTGTCCACCATCGACATGACCCGCTCCACTTCGCCGCCGAAATCGGCGTGCCCGGGCGTATCAACAATATTGATGCGGTAGTCACCCCGCACGATGGACGTATTCTTGGCAAGAATGGTAATGCCGCGCTCGCGCTCCAGATCATTGGAGTCCATCGCACGTTCCTGCAGCTCAACGCGTTCCCCCAGCGTATCGGACTGCCGCAGCAGCTGATCCACCAGGGTGGTTTTGCCATGATCGACATGCGCGATAATGGCGATATTGCGAAGTTTTTCGACGTTGGACATGAGCGGAGACCGGGCACACATGGGGGGGGCAAAACGGCGCGCATTATAGTGGAGTCAAATGACCAGCGATAGTCGCCGAACCTGGCAATTCTCCGCCCGCACCGCTTGCCTGAGCGAGTGGCCGGTTTCAAAATAGCCGCCCATGAGCCTGGTCCGCCTCGACGCCATTTCGCTGCAATTCGGCGAGCAAACTATCCTGCGGGAAGCTTCGATGAGCATCGAACCCGGTGAGCGCGTATGCCTGATTGGCCGTAACGGCGCGGGCAAGACCACCCTGTTGCGGATACTGACGGGCGAACAGGACATAGACGACGGCGAGATTACCCTGCAGGCGGATCTGGGGATCAGCCAGTTGCAGCAGACGCTGCCGGACAGCCTGCAGCAGACCGTGCGGGAAACGGTGGCCGAAGGTCTGGCCGCAATCAGCCGCCTTGGCGAGGAATACCGGCGGCGTTCCGCAGGCAACCCAAGCCGCAGCGAGTTGCGTGAACTCGAAAAGCTGCAGCAGCAGATTGACGCGCGCGGCGGCTGGAACGTGGATCAGCAAATCGACAGAATCATCACCGAACTGGGGCTGCCGGAACACAAAAAACTCGGCGAACTGTCCGGCGGCTGGCGCCGCCGAGTTGCACTGGCGCGCGCACTGGTATCGCAACCTGATCTGTTGCTGCTCGATGAGCCGACCAATCATCTCGATCTGACAACCATTAGCTGGCTGGAAGACCGGATCTATCACTGGCCCGGTGCTGTGCTGTTTATCACGCACGACCGCTCATTCCTGCAACGGCTGGCAACCCGCATTGTCGAGCTGGACCGCACCCGGCTGATCAGCTGGGAATGCGACTACCAGACTTTCCTGCGCCGGCGTGAACAGGCTGATAAAGCCGAACATGATGCGAATCAACGCTTCGACAAAAAACTCGCCGACGAAGAAGCCTGGATACGTCAGGGCATTAAGGCACGGCGCACCCGCAATGAAGGGCGCGTCAGGGCATTGCAGGCCATGCGCGAAGAGCATGCTGCACGCCTAAAGCGCGAACGCGGTGCCCACATCGCGATTGATGAAGCCGATGAATCCGGCCGCAAGATCGTGCGCATGCGCAATGTCAGCTACAGCTATGGGAATGAAAAAGTCATCGACAGCCTGACCCTGACGGTGCAGCGCGGTGAGCGCATCGGACTGGTCGGCAACAACGGTGTGGGGAAAAGCACGCTGTTGCGATTGATGCTCGGGGAGCTGCAACCACAGGAAGGCACGGTAAAAATCGGCACCAACCTGGAAACCGCCTATTTTGATCAGTTGCGCAGGGAGCTGGATCCGCACCGCAGCGTGGCAGACATCGTCGGTGATGGCCGCGACTACATCACCATCAACGGCAAACAACGCCATGTGGTCGGTTACCTGCGCGGCTTTCTGTTTTCGGCCAAACGGGCAATGTCGCCGGCCGGCATCCTTTCCGGTGGCGAGCGCAACCGCGTGCTGCTGGCAAGGCTGTTCACGCGTTCCAGCAACCTGCTGGTGCTGGACGAACCTACCAATGACCTCGACGTGGAAACACTGGAGGTGCTGGAACAAAAGCTGGTCGAATACAACGGCACACTAATAGTCGTCAGCCATGACCGCATGTTTCTCGACAACGTGGCGACCAGCATTCTGGTATTTGAAGATGACGGCAAGGTGCATCGCTATCCGGGCGGCTACAGCGAGTGGCTGCGCCGCGGCCATCAGCTTGCCGAGATGGACGATCCGGACAAGCAGCAGCGCAAGGCCGGCCGCGCCGCGGATCGCAAGGCAAGCCGGCAGCCGCAAAAACTCAGCTACAAGCAACAGCGCGAACTGGATGAATTGCCGGATGCCATAGCCGCCCTGGAGACACGCGTTGCGGAATTGCAGGCGGAATGCAGCGCCGCTGACTTTTACAGTCAGGACTATGCACACACCAAAGCGGTACTGGATACGCTGACTGAAGCACAGCTTGAACTGGATGAGAAAACCGAGCGCTGGTTGTCACTGGAGGAATTGCAGCAGGACTACCTGCGCTCACGCGCCACAAGCCCCTGATCCGGCAGGTCAGGAAATGCGCGGTCCGGCAATCAGTGCGGTCAGCCGTCGGTCTCCTCGAGACTTTTGTAGGCCATCGAACCTCTGCGTTTGCCGCCCCAGCGCACGCCTGGCCGGCCGTTATATTCTCTTACCGGCTCAAACTGCACCACAAGATTGCCTTTGCGCACGGCGCTGTTGGCCTCAGCAGCAGAAATTTCTTCCGCGGTGGCTTCACGCATGCCCAGAATGCGGCCACCCTTCCACGAACGCTGTGACTTCTGCTTGTGCAAAGCGACATATTCCGCAGCCTGTTCTTCCTGATCAAGAGTCCACAACAGACTCTCCAGGTGCCCTTCCGGCGCCTGGTGCAAACCGGGTCCTTTTTCTATCAAGTGCAAAATCTTCAAGATCTGCCTCCGGTTACACGCAGAGACAGTATTGCAGCACAAAGCGCTCAAGTCTTGACGCGGTGTGTCATTCGCCGGGACGGATTTTTTGCCAGATCAGGCACTGGTTGTTGGCCGGCATGGCAATGTCAGCGCAAAAGCGCAGGCCGGCTTGCCCGGCGAGTTCTCTGACCCATTCATAATCGCGCACACCACGCTCCGGATCACTTGACTTAAGCCAGTCATCGAATCGGGCATTGCTCGGCGTGGTGAATTCACCGTTGTATTTGAACGGTCCGTAGATAATTAATAAACCGTCAGGCTGCAGCACACGACCGCAGCCGTAAAGCATGTCCCGGCCTGCCGCCGGACTCATAAAATGCACCGTATTGGCCGTAAATACGGCCGTGTATCGGCATGCGGGCCACGGCCCGCTGCGCACATCCAGTTCCAGTGCAGCAGCCAGATTTGCGGGAGCTTCGGCCGCCAGCCGCGCCCGCAGGCCCGGCAAAAAGTCGCCGGTATCAGTGGGCTGCCAGCGCACGCCCGGAAACTGCCGCGCAAAAAACACCGCATGCTGGCCGCTGCCGCTGCCAATCTCCAGCACCTCGCCGCTCGTCGGCAAATGCTCACGCAACACCTCCAGTATGGGATCCTTATTGCGTTCGCAAGCTTCGGAATACGGTAGCAACGGGTTTCCGGAATTACTCATCATCGACATCGCAGCACTTTTCTGCCAATTTCGGGACTCATAAGCATAGCGACTCGGAATGCCATCAGTGAACAGACTTTTGCCTGCCCTGCTACTTGGCGGACTGGCTGCGACCGTTGCCAGTGCCACGGAGGAATTTGCCGCGGATGATTTGCGCGCAGACAAACTGTCCGATCTGCCGCTATGGGAACTGCGCTTTGCCGGCTTCGGGCGCTACGGCCAGTCATACCCGGCATCGGAAGAGTCGCAAACCGATATTGTGCCGCTGCCGTTTCCAATCTACCGGGGTCAGTTCCTGCGTATCGGCGATGACACCGACAAGCCGGTCAGGACGCGCTTGTTCCGGCGTGACCGGGTAAAGATTGATCTGGATTTTGGCCTCAATTTTCCTGTGGACAGCGACGATGTTGATGCTCGTACCGGCATGCCGGACCTTGATCTGCTGGCCGAGGTCGGACCGGAACTGGAACTGCAGTTCATTCGCGGACTCATGGGGGGTGAGACATTTCTGGCGCTGCAGGCACGCGGCGCATGGTCTTTTGACGGACTGGATCCGGACTGGCGCGGCGCGGTGCTGTCGGTGGAGCTCAAACACAAACTGCCGATACTTACGCCCAAAACCGAACTGCTGACGCGCCTGACTCCGGAATTCGCCAGTCAGGACTACATGGACTTCTTCTATGGCGTGGATGCCGCCTATGCAACGCTGGCAAGACCGGCTTACAAAGCTGAGTCGGGCTACCTCGGGACCCGCCTGTCGTTCGTCCTGAAGCATGAATTCAGCCCGACGGTGGAATTTCGCAGCGGCCTGAAGTTTGGTTTCTATCAGGGCGCGGCTAACGACAACAGCCCGCTGTTTACAGACAAAACCACCAGCGGCTTTTTCGCTGCTGTGCTGTGGAAATTCTGGGAAAGCAAACGGCGTGCTAACCGATAGGGGGCATAACTTCCTGCCAGGACGCAAACCGTGCCTGCAACGCACGGGCAACCCGCGGCTGGAAAACCTCGGTCACGCTAATGCCGGGCCAGTTTTCCGGCAACCCGGCCAGCAGGAATGCAAGTCCTGTTGCCGTCGCTTCACGCACCGCCGCGCGCTCCACCGTCAGCCCGGACAAATCGCTCAGGCACTGCAATAGCGGCGCCACGGTTGCCAGCCCACCGGTGGCAACCAGGCGCTGCGTGCGACCCTGCAAATACTCCATGTGCTGCAGATTCACACACAGCATAAAAACTATGCTTTCCAGCACGCCGGCAATTTGCTCGCTCGCCGCACCATCTGCCCGCTCGGCAAATCCCGTGGTTACGTCGGTTCGCCACCAGGGCGACCCCAGTCCGGCGACCGCATTGATAAATAATGGCGGGTCGGACGCTTCTGCCAGCCAACCGGCTGCGTTTGCATGCAACTCCTCCTTGCTGATACCAAGTTGCCCGGCTACCGCACTAAGCGCACTGCCCGCGCCATTCACGGTTGCTTCCACAACCGCTGTCGCATGATGCGCATCCTGATAGACCACACTGGCAAGCAAACGCCCCGGATCAACCCGGTCATCAGTCAGCGCCCGCTGCAAAAACGCGCCGGTACCGAGATTGGCAAAACAGACATTCGCTGCGGGTAAGCCGAAGGCGAACAGCGCGGCCGATTGATCACCGGTCACGACGGTCAGCGGAATTTCACCATAGCGGGTGGCCAGTGTGCCCCAGTCCGAACGGCTGGGCGTGGTTGCCGGCAGCAGCTCACGGGAGATTCCGAACAGGGTCAGCAACTCGTCCGACCAGTCGCGGCTGCGGCGATCCCAGAGCAAGGTGCGGGAAGCATTGGCCGGATCAGCGGCAGCCTTGCCACCGGTGAGCTGCATCGCCAGAAAGCTGGCCAGCGGGCCGCACTGCAGCCGGCCTTCCCGGGCTGCGGCGGCAACATCGGGTAGTTGCCGCAAACACCAGACCAGCTTGCTGACACCGTAGTGCGGGGACAACACCAGGCCCGTGACTTCGTGCACACGCTGCCAATGAGCTGCAAATTCCTCCAGCCAGGCCGCAGCGCGGGTATCCTGCCAGGACAACACCGGGGTCAGCGGCACCCCGCTGTCTGCATGCCAGCACACAATACTGGAACGCTGTGTCGCCAGACCGGCTGCCACCACATTGGCAGCCGCGGTACCAAGTTCGGCAAGCACGTCATCAGCCGCGCACCGCAGCGTATCGACTAATTGCTGCGGGTCATGTTCCACCCGCTCACCGTCGCGCTGCGTATCAATAGCATGGGCTGCCTGTGCCCGGATTCTGCCGCGGCCATCAATGACCAGCGCGCGGGATGCGTGCCCGCCCTGATCCAGGCATAAATACAGCGGTTGCTGTTCCGGCGGCGAATTCATGGGTCCGAATTCATGGGGTCAGCATCAGCTTGCTGGTATCGGCGGCGGTCGCCCGCTGCGGCAGCGCCGCGCTGATGTGCTCGACGACCTTGGCTGCCGTCGCGCGGTAGGAGGTCAGTTTGCCCCCATATACCGTCAGAAGTCGCGGCCGGGCGCTGCGGTCAGTATGCAACACGGTTTCGCGGGAACGATGAAAGGCATGGCCTGCGCCGCCCGGCAACACCCGCAGACCGGCCCAGGAAGCCAGCAGGTCGCTGCGACGCAGGGGATCGAATTGCGGGAAATAATGCGCGGCTACCCGCAGCAAATAGTTTTCTTCCGCGGGCAGCGGTGCGACATGGTCCGGGTCTTTGCGATAGCGTGTTTCCGTGGTGCCGATCATGATGCGCTCCTCGCGTGGCATGATGAATACTGCGCGGCCGTCACGGGGGCTTTCAACATAGTAGAAGTCCCGGCCCATGCTGCCCGGCACCTCAATGTGCGTGCCCTGCACCAGTTCGACAGGAACCGTTGTCTGTCGCGGCGTGACCCTGCGCAATATCCTGTTGGCCCATGGCCCGGCTGCATTAACCACAACGCGCGCGCGGCAGCTCTGCT
>CAYGKB010000072.1:0-4733 GCA_964350425.1 uncultured Chromatiaceae bacterium
TCTCCTCTTCCTCGGCCGCGCCGCTGTCCTGATACTTGCCGGCAATGGCCAGCAGCTTTTCCGTGGCTGCGCTGCTGCGATTCAAGATCACGTCTTCCACCGCCTCGCGGAGTTCGGCGGGAATGTCGTCATAAACTGCCAGTTGCCCGGCATTAACGATTCCCATGCCCATGCCGGCCTGAATGGCGTGATACAGAAACACCGAATGCATGGCCTCGCGCACCGGATTGTTGCCACGGAAGGAAAACGACACGTTGCTGACGCCGCCGCTGACCATCGCATGCGGCAGTTCGGCACGTATGCGGGCCGTGGCTTCGATGAACGACACGGCATAGTCGTTGTGTTCCGCAATACCGGTAGCCACGGCAAAAATATTCGGATCGAAAATAATATCCTGCCCGGGAATACCGACGGTTTCGGTCAATAGCCGGTATGCGCGCTGACAGATTTCGAAGCGCCGCTCGGCGGATTCGGCCTGTCCCTGCTCATCGAACGCCATGACCACCACGGCTGCACCATAGCGCCTGAGCAGCCGTGCCTGCTCCAGAAACGGCCCCTCGCCTTCCTTGAGGCTGATGGAATTGACCACTGCCTTGCCCTGAATACAGCGCAGCCCGGCTTCGATGACATCCCACTTGGATGAATCCACCATGATCGGCACGCGCGCAATATCCGGTTCCGCGGCAATCAGCTTGAGAAAACGCTGCATGGCTGCCAGCGAATCGAGCATGCCCTCGTCCATATTGATATCAATAATCTGCGCACCACTTTCGACCTGCTGGCGCGCTACCTGCAAAGCGGCGTTGTAGTCGTCTTCGAGGATTAAGCGCTTGAACCGCGCCGAACCGGTGACGTTGGTGCGCTCGCCGACGTTCACAAACAGCGAGTCGGCATCGGCTGCGAACGGCTCCAGCCCACTCAGCCGCAGCGCCGGAGGGATGTCCGGCAGGCGGCGCGGCCGGTATTCGAGCACGGCGGCGCGAATCGCCGCTATGTGCTCCGGCGTTGTGCCGCAACAACCGCCAACGACATTAACGAGGCCGCTGGCAGCGAACTCACCCAGCACGCCTGCCATGTATTCCGGCGTGTCATCGTAACCGCCGAACTCATTCGGCAGGCCGGCATTGGGGTGCACACTGACATGGGTGTCGGCAACCTGCGCCAGTTCCGCCACGTACTGACGCAAATCAGCGGCGCCGAGGGCACAGTTAAGGCCAACCGACAGCGGCCGTACGTGCGCCACGGAATTCCAGAACGCTTCGGTCGTCTGGCCCGACAGGGTGCGCCCGGAGGCGTCCGTTATGGTGCCGGAAATCATGCAGGGGATATCGTCGCCGCTTTGCGCGCGGTATTCCTCCAGCGCAAAAATCGCAGCCTTGGCATTCAGCGTATCGAAAATCGTTTCAATCAGAATCAGGTCAACGCCGCCGGCCACCAGTGCTTCAATTGATTCCAGATAGGTAACGCGCAATTCCTCGAAACTGACATTGCGAAAACCGGGATCGTTGACATCGGGCGACAGCGATGCCGTGCGGCTGGTGGGACCGAGTACACCCGCGACGAAGCGCGGCGTGCCGCTGCGCTGTTCAATCTCGTCCGCCACCTGGCGCGCCAGCCGCGCGCCAGTCTCATTAAACTCGCGCGTCAGATCACTCATGCCATAGTCGGCCAGCGAGATGGCATTGGAATTAAAGGTGTTGGTTTCGATGATATCGGCGCCGGCCTCCAGGAAAGCCCGATGCACATCAGCAATTACTGCCGGCTGAGTGAGTGAAAGCAGATCGTGATTGCCGCGCAGTTCCGACTGCCAGTCGGCAAAGCGCTCGCCGCGATAATCCGCTTCACCCAGTTTGTGCTGCTGCACCATGGTGCCCATCGCACCGTCGAGTATGGCAATGCGTTCCGCCAGCAAAGCTGCGAGTTCAGCATTCCGTTGGCTGCGCTCAACCATGCTGAACACCCTGCAGTTGCGGTCGCACACCGAGCGCATGACAAATCGCGTAGGTCAATTCGGCGCGGTTAAGCGTATAAAAATGAAACTCGTCCACGCCTGCGGCGCGCAGTTTTTCACACAACTCAATAGCGATATTGGCGGAAATCATCTGCCGGGTTTCCTCATCCTCATCCAGGCCGGCAAAACGTTCATGCAGCCAGCCAGGCACAGTTGCGCCGCATGCAGCGGCAAAACGCTGCAGCGATGCAAAGTTGGCGATAGGCAAGATGCCGGGAACAATAGGGGCTGTGACTCCGGCTGCCCGGGCCAGATCCCGAAATCGCAGAAACACATCAGCGTCAAAAAAGAACTGGGTTATGGCCCGCGTAGCGCCCGCATCCAGCTTGCGTTTCAGGTTATCCAGATCGGCGATCGGGCTGGCCGCCTCCGGATGCACTTCGGGATAGGCCGCCACCGAAATATCAAAGTCGCCGACCTCGGCCAGGCCCGCCACCAGGTCTGCCGCATACTCATACCCGCCGGGGAACGGTGTGTAATGTTGTTGCCCCTCCGGCGGATCGCCGCGCAGCGCAACAATGTGCCGCACGCCCTCGCTCCAGTAGCCGCGGGCAATGTCATTGACCTCGGCGCGCGTTGCATCCACACAGGTCAGATGCGGCGCACCGGTCAGTGTCGTCTCGCTGTTAATCCGGCTGACAATACGGTGAGTGCGATCACGCGTCGATCCGTCAGCGCCGTAAGTCACCGAAACAAAGCGAGGCTGCAGCGGCGCAAGGCGTTTGACGGTTTGCCAAAGTGTCGCTTCGCTTTGTTCCGTTTTGGGCGGAAAAAACTCAAACGAGATCAGCGGCGACTTGTTCATATTGGTTGTCATGTTGTCAGTTGTAGGTTCCGGTCGTTAATTCAATAGCGGGTATGGCGTTCAGCAGAGCGAAGCCGGGCAGGCGGCCCGCGAGGTCGCGGCGCCGGCCGGCGCGCAGACCGGCTTCCGCCAGCATCACGGCGAGTTGATTTTCGGCCAGGCCGCCGAGGCCATGGCCACTGGCAAGATTTGCCTTAACCGGACCGAAGCGATCCAGCACGATTAACTGGCCGGTCTTACGCAGCACGCGCGCCGCTTCTTTAATCGCTGCACGCGGTTTGTACGTGAGTGACAGCACCTGATCCAGCAGCACGGTGTCGAAGCTGTTGTCGGCAAATGGCAATTCGTGCATGTCGCCGCTGCGCACCGTGCAATTCACCAGGCCGGCATCGCGTACCCGGGTGCGCGCCACCACCCGCATGGCGGGCGCTATGTCGACGCCGGTGGCCGAGCGCGCGCGTGGCGCCAGGTGGCACAATACCGCCCCGGTGCCGCAGCCCACATCCAGCAGGTCGCCCAGTTCGCCGTGCAGTTCCCGCAGCGCCACCGCCAGGTCGTTGTCGGCGGCCAGGCCCGGAATGAGTGCCCGGCCGGATTCCAGCAGCACGCGACGATCGGACCAGGCCTGACTGGCCCGTTCCCGCCGAACTGCCGCCATCCTGGTGCTATCTGCTGCCAAATCAGGGTCATTTGCCGGTATCTGGCCGATTAACACAGATGCGAACGCGCGCGTCCCGGAGTCATCCGGCAGCCGGTAATAAACGCTGTTACCGTCCCGGAAGCGATCGGCCAGCCCGCCTTCGCACAGTATGCGCAGGTGGCGCGACACTCGCGGCTGACTCTGACCCAGCACCTCAACCAGCTCGCCCACAGTGGCCTCGCCCGCCGCAAGCAGGGCCAGCAGCCGCAGCCGAGTGGGATCGGCGGCGGACTTGAGCGTATTGACGGCGTCTTCCAGTTGCATGGAGCGTCAATATAAAGATTTCTTTATATTTGTAAAGGTCGAAATTCACGTTTTTCTGCCCGATACTCTGCGCACTGCAGCCAACCGGAGACCGTTCATGCCCCTGCGCACCGCCCTGATCCCTACAGTCGCCGCCCGCGTTCTGGCCCTTGCCGCATTGAGTCTGCCTGGCCAGGCCCTGGCGGTGGACGAACTGACTTACAGCTATGTCGAAGCCGGCTACCGCAGCGGCGAAATTGATGTTTCCGGGCAGGATGTGGATTTCACCGCGCTGGGTGGCGTGATGTCTTACGAACTCACCGAGAACTTCGCCCTGTTTGGCAGCGGTTATACCGGTGAAATCGAAGCAACCGACAGCGGTGCGCTCAAAGATATTGATACCCGCGAACTGGCTGCCGGCCTGACCGCGCATTTTCCGCTCAGCCGTAATATTGATCTGGTAGTACCCATGGCCATTGCGTATGCACGCACCCGCGCGGGCAGCGCCATCAAAAGTGATACCGGTTATGCCATTGCCGTGGGCGTCAGGGCGTTGCTAACAGAGAATATTGAACTGGCCGGCAGTGTGGAACACGTTGATATTGAAGATGACGAACAAAGCGTCACCGGCACCGTCCGGTTCCATTTCAGTGACGCAATTTCCGTATCCCTGTCGGCACGCGCCGACGATGACACAGATAGTCTGGGAGTGGGTGCTCGATTTTCCTTCTGATTTTCAGGACGGCAGACTATTGCGCGACGGTTTTTTTGCGCGGGCATCCCTATGTCGCTACTATGCAGCGGCATATTTTATTTAGCATATTGTTTTAGGGGATTAGGGAGAATTTGATGAGCACCAACAAACTATTTTCAGTTTTTGCTGCATTTATTTTCGCAACGCCAGTTCTGGCTGTTGACCAATTAAGTTACAACTATGTCGAGGCCGGCTACGAAACCGCCGAAGTCGATGTGCT
>CAYGKB010000072.1:4743-9227 GCA_964350425.1 uncultured Chromatiaceae bacterium
GGAGTGGATATCGACACTAACGCAATTGCCGCCGTCGGCTCATTCGCAATAACCGACAATCTTGCCATAACAGCAGGTGCCGCCAGCGGGGAAATAGAAACATCTGATCACGGACCGGTACCGGATATTGACACGCGTGATCTGGCGGTCGGGCTGACTCCACATTTCCCAATAGGAGACAACGTGGATTTGGTCATTCCCGTGGCAATACATCGTGTCAGGGCGCGCGCTGGAAACGTGAGCGATAGTGAAACGGGCTACTCCATCGGAGTCGGCATTCGGGCTCTCGTAACGCAAACTATCGAATTAGCGGCCGGTGTTCAACATGTTGATGTTGACGATGATGAACAGAGCATTTTCGGTAGCGTAAGGTTCCATGCTACTGAATCTGTGTCCTTTGCCGTAGGCGCCCTTTTTGGTGATGACGTTTCGTCAATCGGTGTGAGCGGGCGTTTTTCGTTCTGACTTGTCACAGCAAACAGCAAAAAAGCCCTGCTCCAGCAGGGCTTTTTTGCGCTCAATGCACAAACTTGCCCTGCCCGCCGCTCACTTCGGCGGCCAGTGCAAAAATTCTGTCGGCGCTGATTTTGTAGGGCTGATTACAGAATTCGCAGCGCACCTCGACCACCGGTTGCTCACTGACAAGATCACTGAGTTCATGCGCACCGAGCAAGCGCAGCATGTTCTCAATACGCTCAATAGAACAGTCGCAATGAAATGCCACCGGATCGGCGGCAAACAGGCGTATATCATCTTGCGGAAATAAAGCGGCCAGCAGTGTCTGGTCATCGAGCCGGCTCATGCGCAGCACGTCCAGCTTGCTGATGCTCTCGGTCAGGCGCTGCCAGGCGCCGCTGCCGGGCTTGCGTTCCGGCATGACCTGCAGCATCAGCCCGGCCGCCCGCGAGTCATTTGCCGCCAGCATAAACACAGTAGGCAGCTGCACCGATTGCCGGTAATACAGCTCCAGGCACTGGGCCAGATCCACTTCCGACAGCGGCACAATGCTCTGGTAACGCTCCCTGTTCTGCCCGGACTCCACGGTAATGCACAATGCACCGCCGTCCACCAGTTCGGTAAAAGCCTGCGGCAGCGCATCACCAAAGCGGGCCAGACCGCGCACCCGCAGATCATTATCACTTTGCAATACCAGCAGGCGGACGTGCTCGCCCCCCTGCACCTGCAGCGTCAGGCGGCCGTCGAATTTCAGGTTGCGGCCCAGCAGCGCGGTCGCAGCCAGCGCTTCGCCGAGCAAACTCTGCACCTGCGGCGGGTAGTCGTCGGCCTTGCGCAGCTTTTGCCACACCTCATCGAGGCGCACGATACTGCCGCGAATGTCTTCCTGCTCGAACACAAACCGGCACAGCGAGTCCGCTTGCTTGTCGGTCATGACCCCATTGCTCAGGATTTGAGCTTATCGCGCAACATCTGATTGACCTGACCGGGATTGGCCTTGCCCTGTGTCGCCTGCATGACCTTACCGACAAAAAAGCCCAGCACTTTATCTTTGCCATCGCGGAACTGCTGCACCTGATCGGGATTGTCGGCAATGACCTGATCCACCACTGCCTCAATCGCGCCGCTATCGGTAATCTGTTTCAGGCCCTTGGCTGCGATAATGTCGTCAGCGGCGCCTTCACCGGCCCACATGGCGGCAAATACTTCCTTGGCAATCTTGCCGGAGATGGTGTTGTCGCTGATCCGCTCGATCAGTTGCGCCAGTGCCGCAGCATCGACACGCGAGTCAGTGATATCGAGGTTATCCTTGTTGAGGGCACCGCTCAGTTCACCACATACCCAGTTGGCGGCAAGCTGCGCGTCGGCGCTGGCCGCCACGGCCTCAAAATAGTCGGCCATGGCGCGCGATGCGGTCAGCACATCGACATCCGCCGCTTTCAGGCCGTATTGCTTGATGAGACGGTCAGCCTTGGCCTGCGGCAATTCGGGCATGGCGGCTTTGACGCCGGCCAGAAACTCCGGGCTGATTTCCACCGGCAGCAGATCCGGATCGGGGAAGTAGCGGTAATCATTGGCTTCCTCCTTGCCGCGCATGGAACGGGTTTCGTCGCGGTCGGAGTCATACAGGCGGGTTTCCTGCACGATCTTGCCACCATCCTCCAGCACCTCTATCTGTCGCTCGATTTCAAAGTTGATGGCTTTTTCGACGAATCGGAACGAATTCAGGTTTTTAATTTCCGTGCGCGTGCCGAATTCTTCCTGCCCTGACGGGCGCACCGAGACATTGGCATCGCAGCGGAATGAACCTTCCTGCATGTTGCCGTCGGAAATCCCCAGATAGCGCACAAGCTGATGAATTCGCCGCATATAGTTGACGGCCTCTTTAGCCGAACGGATATCCGGCTCGGATACAATTTCCAGCAGCGGGGTGCCGGCTCTGTTCAGGTCAATTCCGGTTTTGCCGTCCAGATTTTCGTGCAGCGATTTGCCGGCATCCTCTTCAAGATGTGCGCGGGTAATACCCACGCGTTTGACCGAGCCGTCATCCAGCGTCAGATCAATATGCCCGTGCTCAACAATGGGCAGTTCATACTGGCTGATCTGATAACCCTTGGGCAGGTCCGGATAAAAATAGTTTTTGCGTGCAAACACCGACCGCGGCGCCACCGTGGCATCAACAGCCACGCCGAATTTGGCTGCCATAACCACCACGTCCTGGTTCAGCACCGGCAGCACGCCCGGGTATCCCAGGGTTACCAGGTCGGCCTGGGTGTTGGGCGCTGCGCCATAGGCCGTCGACGCACCGGAGAAAATTTTCGACTGCGTTGCCAGTTGCGCGTGAATCTCGAGCCCGATCACCACTTCCCACTGCATCAGCCTGCACCTCCCGGCGCCAGCGTATGCCAGTCAGTCTGTTGCTGAAAAACATGCGCGAAGTTCAGCACTGTCGCTTCGTCGAACAACGGCCCGATGAACTGCAACCCTACCGGCAAACCATCTACCAGACCGCAGGGCACAGAAATACCGGGCAATCCGGCCAGATTGGCGGATACTGTGTAGATATCGTTCAGGTACATCTGTACCGGGTCATCGGTTTTTTCGCCCAGCCGAAAAGCGGGTGTTGGTGTGGTCGGACCGGCAATAACATCAACCTGCTCAAAACACCTGGCCAGGTCGTTGCTTATCAGTTGGCGGACTTTTTGTGCCTTGAGGTAGTAGGCATCGTAATAGCCGGCCGACAGCACGTAGGTGCCGGTCATGATACGTCGTTTGACCTCCTCACCGAAACCGGTCGAACGCGTTCTCTTGTAGAGGGACTCGATGTCTTCGGCAGCCGCGGCGCGATAACCAAAGCGAATGCCGTCATAGCGCGACAAATTGCTTGATGCTTCCGCAGGCGCTACGACGTAATAGGCAGGCACGGCCAGCGAAAGATTCGGCAGGCGCACATCAATAATCTCGGCGCCCAGCTGGCGGTATACGTCCAGTGCTGCATGCGTTGCCGCCGCGCAGGCCGCATCGAGCCCGTCAAAATATTCAGTCGGTACACCGATTTTTTTGCCGGCCACACTCTGTTCGAGGGTCGCGGTGTAGTCCGGCACCGGCTGATCCGAGCAGGTGGAGTCGCGCTCGTCGAATCCGGCTATCACCTGCATGATCAGCGCCGCATCTTCCGCCGTCAGCGCCAGCACCCCGGCCTGATCCAGGCTGGAAGCAAAGGCGATCATGCCGTAACGCGACACCCGGCCGTAGGACGGCTTGAATCCGGTGATGCCGCAGAGTGCCGCCGGCTGGCGCACCGAGCCCCCGGTATCGGTGCCCGTTGCCAGCGGCACCAGGCCGGCTGCGACTGCTGCTGCCGACCCGCCCGATGAACCACCCGGCGAGCGCGTTGCGTCCCACGGGTTCCTGACGGCGCCGAAATAGCTGGTCTCGTTGGACGAACCCATGGCGAATTCGTCCATGTTGGTCTTGCCCACGCTGATCAGCCCCGCCGCGTTGAGTCGCTCAACCACGGTTGCATCGTAGGGAGAAACAAAGTTTTCCAGCATCCGCGATGCACAGGTGGTGGTAACACCGGCGGTGCAGAAGATGTCTTTCTGCGCTATCGGAATACCTGTGAGTGGTCCCGCCTCACCGGCGGCGCGCTGCCTATCGGCACGATCGGCGGCTGCCAGTGCCGCCTCGCCGGTAACGGTAATAAAACTGTTGAGTTCGCTATCCGCGTCCGCAATGCGCGCCAGGGCGGCTTCGGTAAGTTCGCGACTGCTGGTCTCGCCGCTTGCCAGCAGGCGAGCCATCTCAGCCAGTGTGCGCCGTTGATCCGCCATGGCGCCTGCTACTCGACGACGCGGGGCACAATATAAAGCCCGTCGGTCTTTTCAGCCGCATTCTGCTGGTAATGATCGCGGTGATCCGTTGCCGTTACCGCATCCTCACGCAGGCGCTGACTCATGTGCAACGGGTGCGCCATGGGCTGCAAACCGGCGGTCTCAGCCTGCTCCAGCGTATCGATAAAACCGATG
>CAYGKB010000073.1:0-9041 GCA_964350425.1 uncultured Chromatiaceae bacterium
CCGCCCTTTCACGGCGGTAACAGGGGTTCGAATCCCCTTGGGGACGCCATTCCTTATTTGAGCCTGCGTTGTCTGACGCAGGCTTTTTTATTGGCTCCGGTTTATTAAGCCTGGGATTCTCTTAATTGCATGTATTTGATGGCATCCTGCAGACGCTGCAGCGTGCGTTTTTTGCCCGTGAGTTCCATGGTCACATCTATAGGCGGTGACACCGGGCCGCCGGTAACAGCCACTCGCACCGGCTGGCCAATTTTGCCGAATTTCATGTCGTGCTGGGCGGCGGTTTCTTCGAGCGCCGCATGCAGTATTTCTGCCTGCCAGTCTTCCGCCGCCGCCAGCTTGGCGGTCAGCGTTGCGAATGGTGCCAGCATCACCGGACGCAATTGTTTTTTTGCAGACTGCTCATCGACTGTGATGTCATCTTCATAGAGATAAAACACCGTCGCAGCCAGTTCGCGCAGAGTCTCGGCGCGCTCACGATAGGCTTCGATGACCCTTACCGGCTCCGGCCCATTGGCCGGGTCCAGCTCAAGTTTGCCGAGTTGCTCAACGAATAGCGGCAGCAAACTTTCCGGCGCAGCGGCCATGATGTATTGCTGGTTCAGCCAGGTTAACTTTTCCCGGCTGAACTTCGATGCTGATGCGTTTACATCGGCCACATCAAACAGTTCGATCATTTCAGCGCGGCTGAACAACTCCTGGTCGCCATGCGACCAGCCCAGGCGCACCAGGTAATTCAACAACGCATCGGGCAGATAGCCCTCCTCGCGGTACTCAAGTACATTGACCGAACCATGTCGTTTTGACAAACGCGAGCCGTCCTCACCAAGAATCATCGGCAGGTGCGCAAACACCGGACGCTCGAACCCGAACGCCGCCATCATGTGCACATGGCGGGCGGTGTTATTGAGGTGGTCATCGCCACGAATAACATGCGTAATTCCCATATCCGCATCGTCAATCACCACGCAAAAATGGAACGTAGGCGTGCCGTCAGGCCGCACAATTACCAAATCATCCAGCATGGCGTTGTCATAGGTGACCGTGCCGCGCACCAAATCTTCTATAACCACTTCGCCCTGATCCGGGGTTTTAAAGCGAATGACCGGGTCGACGCCCTCACGGGGCTCCTGCCGGTTACGGCAGCGACCGTCGTAGCGTGGATTTTCACCGCGAGCCACCTGCGCCGCGCGCATCTCTTCGAGCTCCTCCCGCGTGCAGTAACAACGATATGCCTGCCCGTTCTGCAGCAGTTGCTGAGCCAGCTCGGCATAGCGCTCGGTGCGGTGCGTCTGGAAATATGGTCCCTCATCCCAGTCAATGCCCAGCCATTGCATGCCTTCAAGAATAGCGTCAATGGATTCCTGCGTTGAGCGCTCGCGGTCAGTGTCTTCAATACGCAGCACGAACCGGCCACCATGGCGGCGCGCATGCAACCAGGAAAACAGCGCCGTGCGCACACTGCCTATGTGCAGATAACCGGTCGGGCTGGGAGCAAATCGGGTCTTCATCGCCTGCTGCAGCAAGAGTAAACGGGCGGCAATTCTAACAGAGCACCGGATCGCATTGGCAGACAACCACGCATGGTGCAGACTGTGCATATGGATTTGCAGACAGACATCAGCGCATTGTTCCCGTCAGGGGTTGCGGTCTGTTACTCAGCCTGCTGCCCACCTGAAGCCGAACTGCTGCCGGCCGAACTCGCACATACCCGCAGCATGGTGAGCAGTAGGCTGCTGGAATTCCGTCACGGGCGCTGGTGTGCGCGCCAGGCGATGCAAACGCTAGGCCTGCCGTCCAGCCCGGTAGGCAAGCGCCCGGATCGCTCACCGGAATGGCCGGCAGGCATCACCGGCACCATCGCCCACACAGGCGCGCTGGCCGCAGCAGCGGTAGCGCGAGCTGAGGAATTTGTCGCTCTGGGGCTGGATATTGAGCAGGCCGGGCCGCTCGAGCCGGAAACTGCCCGGCTCATTGTCAGACCCGACGAAGAAGGCGGCGTGCACGGCAATCGCGCCAAAGTGCTGTTTAGCATTAAAGAGGCTATATACAAGTGCATACACCCGGTTGTCCGGACTTACGTGGATTTTCAGGAGATGCGGGTGGATCTGAGCGGTCCGCCGGGAACATTCGCCGCGGTACCGGATACCAATAATTTCGATGCCGCTATGATCGCCGGACTGGCCGGGCGCTATAAGGTTACCGACGAACTGGTTATCAGCGCCTGCTGGATTATGCCCACACGTTAACCTTACAGGCGATTTTTAAAGTAAAATCTAGGATAATTCGAATGACACGCCTCGGCTACAGGGAATTTCGTATGAATGTTCGTCGCATGCTCAGCAGCCTGCTTGCTGCCGCTGTTTTTACCTTTAGCACCGCTCTGCCGGCACAGGACGGCTCCGCCCCCGGCGGCGACTATCTGGTCAACCCGGGAGATATCCTGTCAGTATCGGTCTGGAAGGAGGAAGGCCTGCAACAGGAGGTGCTGGTGCGGCCGGATGGCAAATTTTCTTTCCCGCTGGCCGGCGACATCGTTGCCCAGGGTTATAGCGTTGCAGAAATTCGTGCGGCGTTAACCGACAAACTATCAAAGTACATTCCGGATCTTGTGGTTAGTGTCGATGTGCGCCAGATCGGCGGCAACAAATTTTATGTTATAGGCCAGGTCAATCGGCCAGGCGAATTTATAGCCAATCCGCGAGTTGATGTGCTGCAGGCACTAAGTGTTGCCGGGGGAACCAATCCGTTCGCACAGCTCAATGACATCAAAGTTCTGCGCAGAACGAATGGCGTCCTTAAATCAATAGAATTTCGGTACAAGGATATCGAAAAAGGCAAACGCCTTGAGCAAAACATCATGCTCGAGGCGGGCGATGTCGTACTGGTGCCATAGCTATCAATTTCTGTCAGGTTGTGAGCATGGACTGTCACCTGAAAAGATGGGCGATTCATTGCTTGTTTATATGCGCTGCTGTTTCGCATTCAGCAATTGGCGGTGACCTTGAAATAACACCGCGGGTATACACAACTCTGGGCTATAACGATAACCTCAGGCTGCAGCCGGATGTGTCGAATCCCGGCTCTACGACGTACCTTTCAGCCTCAATAAGAGCAGATATAGAGCAGCGCTCTGCCGATATCAGCCTGTCCTTTTCGCCCGAGATCAAGCGTGTCGAATACGCCGCAAAAGAATTTCAGGACCTCGACGCAACAGAATATTTTCTGAACGGATCTGTGGAAAAATACCTGAGCCGCGGACAAATTGGCTCAACCTTTCGATTCGTCAACCAAACTGTAATCTCATCGGAGGACTCAGACCCGGAGGATCCGAACCTTAATGCGAGCGCCAATTTCCTGAACCGCGACAATCGTATTGAAAACCTGACAGTTTCGCCCTACCTGTCCTGGAGCCTTTCCCCGGCCGATGTGCTGACTTTCACAACAAGCTTCAGCCGGGTCGATCACATAAAGAAGTTTGGCCCGCTGGTTGACTACACCGCTATGCAGGCAGGCATTATTTATCGACACACACTAGATGAACGGCATTCTATAGGCATTGAGGCCTCGGCCGGGCGAACCGACACCGTTGGGCGCAGTCGGTATTGTTTGCTGCCTGGCGCTATATCCGATGACTTTAAAGCATGCGTTGGAGGAAGCGGTTTTCTAATTGGCTTTGGTCCTTACCCGGGCGAATGGGCGATTACCACGACTATCGAAGAGCAGGAAATTGATTCCTATACTGGCTTTGTAACCTATGAGTATAAGCCAAGTGAGCAACTCGTGGTATCGGCCAAATATGGACGCCAGAAAACCGATTTATACCAGCTCAGCAGAAGCTGGAACCGTCTGACGCGAGAATTCCTTGGTATGCCTGATTTCGTCGCTGAAGATCTGCCGGTATATTCGTCATTCGAAACCGATACCTATTTGTTTAATATTGGCTATAAGCAGCAGCGTACCGACTGGCTCTTCGAGGTAACACGCGATGTCAGGCCCTCGAACGGAGGCGATCCACTGGATAAAACACAGGCCAGAGCGGTACTGGTTCATCAACTGGCACCACGCCTGTCAGTCAGCTTGACAGCAATCGCCTATCAGCAGGAACAGCGGACCACCGCTGCACAATATAAAAATAAATATGTTCGCGCCGACGCATCGTTGGTATGGCAAGTCACCCGGAATCTTTCAACAGATTTCATATATATATACCGCAATAGAAAACCGGTTCTCGAAAGCAGCGTATTTGCACTGACACAGGGCATGGAGCGCAAGAGCAACAATTTTATTACAACGGTCCGATACCGGTTCTAGCACACCAGAAGCATTGCACATATAATGCCGCCTCCGAAACAGGTTTCGGTATGCAGAAACGGGCGATTAGCTCAGCGGGAGAGCACTGCCTTCACACGGCAGGGGTCGCTGGTTCAATCCCAGCATCGCCCACCACTTCTTAGTCCCCGCGCCCCACAGCGTAGTATGCAAAACCGCGGGCCTTCATTTGCTGCGGATCGTAGATATTGCGGCCATCCACCACCACCGGCTCTGCCAGCAGTTCTTTCAGGGCTGCAAAATCGGGCTGGCGAAATTCGCGCCACTCCGTCGCCACTACCAGGGCATCTGCAGCATGCAGAGCCTCATCGGCTGTTGCGCAAAGGTGCAGATCGGCGCGCTGACCATAGATTCGCGCCGCCTCCTCAGCAGCGACCGGGTCATAAGCCTGCACGATAGCCCCGGCGTCCCAGCACGCCTCCATGAATACCCGACTGGGAGCTTCCCGCATATCATCCGTGTTGGGTTTGAAAGCCAGGCCCCACAGCGCAATGCGCTTGCCCTGCAGGTCACCAAAATGTCGGGCAAGTTTTCTGAACAGAATGGTTTTTTGCCTTTCATTGACATTCTGCACAGCTTCGATCAACTCAGCCTGCACACCGATTTCCGCCGCAGTTCGAGCCAGCGCTTTGACGTCTTTCGGAAAACAGGACCCGCCGAATCCGCAACCAGGATAGATAAATTCATAGCCAATACGTGGGTCGGAACCTATGCCAACCCGAACTTTTTCAATATCGGCATGCAATGCTTCGGCCATATTGGACAGCTCGTTCATAAAGCTGATTTTAGTTGCCAGCATGGCATTGGCAGCATACTTCGTCAGTTCGGCAGAACGAATATCCATTACCACCAGCCGATCGTGATTGCGGTTGAAGGGCTCGTATAGCTCACGCAACAAATCCTCGGCACGCTGACTATCCACACCAACTACGATTCTGTCCGGCTTGCGGAAATCTTCGACAGCGGCACCCTCTTTAAGAAACTCCGGATTCGAGGCTACGTCGAATTCCAGATCCGCGGACCGTGCCTTTAACTCCGCCTGCAGTGCATCGCGGACCTTGTCAGCGGTCCCGACCGGCACCGTTGACTTGGTAACCACCAGCCGGTAGTCGGTCATATGCCTGCCTACCGTACGCGCCACTTCAAGTACATATTGCAGATCGGCGGAACCATCTTCATCGGGCGGAGTTCCCACCGCAATAAACTGCAGTTGGCCGAATGCCACACCCTCAGCGACATCGGTGGTAAATTTAAGCCGACCGTTCTTAACGTTGCGCTTAACAATATCTTCCAGACCGGGCTCATAGATCGGAATCTCGCCGCGCTTGAGCGCAGCTACCTTGTCGGCATCGATATCCACGCAGAGCACCTGATTGCCGGTATCGGCAATACAGGCGCCGGTGACCAGGCCTACATAGCCGGTACCATGTACGGTTAGTTTCATGATTTATTTGCTCGCCATTTAATGATCTGTCCGGCTACCGGCGGCAGTCTGGACTCGTTCCGTTGCAGTAACATATCAGCATAGTCCCGCGCGACCTGTTTGCCTCGCTCTACACCGTACTGATCGAATGCGTTGATACCCCAGATAACGCTCTGTACATAGACACTGTGCTCATACAAAGCCAGCAGCATACCCAAATTCCTAGGCGCCAGATCCTTCAGTACGATAAGTGTCGATGGCCTGTCGCCCGGATGGTGGCGATGGGCTGCCAGTGGATCAGTTGCCGCATCACCGTGCTGGCCCAGCGCCAGCACCTCCGCCTGCGCCAGCATATTGGCCAGACTTTCCAGGTGAGCCTGCTCGTCCGCAGGGTCCGGCCCGTTCACTGTCGCAATATAGTCGACAACTGCACGTGCTGACCCCTGATGCAACCATTGTGCGAATGAATGCTGAGCGCAGGAACCGTTATTACCCCACAGGGATGCCCCAGTCGGGTAATCCACGGCTGCGCCATCGCGACGGACAGACTTGCCCAGGCTTTCCATCCACAGTTGCTGAAGGTAGTCGGGCAACCGGTCCAGGCGCTGGTCGTAGGGAAGCACCAGGTGCTGATCCAGATCCAGAAAATTCTGCTGCCACACCGCCAGCAAACCATGCATTACCGGGATATTGTCCGCCGGCGCGGCCCTGCGAAAATGCTCGTCCATACAGGCGGCGCCCGCCAGCAGTTCCCGGTAGCGAACTGACCCGAGGGCAATGGCCGCACTTAACCCCACCGGCGACCAGAGCGAATAACGCCCGCCCACCCAGTCCCACATGGCAAAGCGCGCATCGCTGGCGACTCCAAATTCATCCATGGCTGCGGCATTCACACTGACCGCAGCAAAATGTCGGGGTAAATCGGATTCAGGCAACCGTGCCGCCAGCCACGCACGTGCCGCTTTCGCATTGCTAAGCGTTTCGAGCGTGGTGAAGGTCTTGGAGCAGATCACAAACAATGTACTGACAGGATCGGCATGACGCAGCGCCTGACGCAGTTCCTGCCCGTCCAGACCGGCCACGAAATGCACCTGCGGCCCGGCATCATCCGCCGGATCCGCCAGCGCATCGCTGACAAACCGCGGCCCGAGGTCAGAACCACCAATGCCGATATTGATCACGGTCGCAAACGGCCGGCCATTGGAGGCGGTGCGTCGCCCGCTGCTGACAGCGTCAGCAAACTGCAGGTAGCGCTCGCGCTCCGCCAGCACTGTCGCGCCAATATCAATGCCCTCCAGTTCCGGCCCATGCGCCGTGGTGGCGCGCAGACTGGTATGCAGCGCGGCACGCCCCTCGGTGGTGTTGACCTTTTGACCGGCAAACAACGCCTCGATGCGCTGCTGCAGGTTGAGCTCTTCGGCCAGTCTGATGAGCAACTCCATTGTCTCGGCCGTTGCCCGGCAACGGGAAAAGTCGGCACACAACCCATCCAGCATGACGCTGAACTGCCTATAACGTTGCTCTGGATCGGAAAGCCACGCACTCAAAGGAGTAGCAGCAAGTTCTGCCGCATGCTTTTCAAGCAATTCCCACGCCTTTGTCTGGCGAGGGTCAGGGCTGGTATCCGGGTCGCTCTCCATGGACGGCTGCTGTCGCTGGCTAGACTTTATCGAGATCGATGTTGTAGTAGTCAACGAACCATTCTACGAATCTCGCGACGCCCACCTCAACGGCGGTATTGGGTTTATAGCCGGTATCGTCGCTGAGTGCCGTCACATCGGCATAGGTGTCAGGCACGTCGCCGGGCTGCAGCGGCAATAGATTTTTGATGGCCTGCTTGCCTACGCACTGCTCGATGACTTCTATGTAGTGATTAAGCTCGACCGGCTGACTATTGCCGATATTGTAGATCCGATAAGGCGCACGACTGGTGCCCGGGTCGGGATTATCAGAATCCCAACTGTGGTTAGGGGCGGCGACATTGTCCAGCGTGCGAATGACGCCTTCGACGATATCGTCAATATAGGTAAAGTCGCGTCTGTGATTGCCATAGTTGAAGACGTCAATCGGTTTGCCGTCAATAATGGAACGAGTGAAATAGAACAAGGCCATGTCCGGCCTGCCCCACGGACCATAAACGGTGAAAAATCGCAGGCCGGTGGTCGGAATGTCGTACAAATTCGAATAAGTATGAGCCATGAGCTCGTTGGATTTTTTTGACGCCGCGTACAAAGACAATGGATGGTCAACGTTGTCGTGCACGGAAAATGGCATCCGCGTATTTGCACCGTAAACTGAACTGGACGATGCATAGACCAGATGCTCAACCGGATTATGCCGGCAGCCTTCAAGAACATTCAGCGTACCGACAATATTGCTGTCGATATAAGCGCGCGGGTTCTCAATGGAATAGCGGACGCCGGCCTGCGCGGCCAGATGCACCACCCGGTCGAAGCCTTCAGCAGCCAACAGATCGGCAACGCCGACATTGTCCTCAAGCGCCATGCGCACAAATCTGAAATCGTCGTGCGGGGTGAGCCTTGCCAGCCGCGCTTCTTTTAGCGATACGTCATAGTAGTCATTCAGATTGTCGAGGCCGACAACCGTATCGCCACGCTTCAGCAACTGATGTGACAACGTTGAACCGATAAAACCTGCCGCGCCGGTAACCAGAACTTTCATGCGTTCAAACCTTTGGTTCAGAGCCGCCCGTCCACGGCATCAGCAGGAAGCACGCTCTTGATATCGTAGAGCACGTGCACATCTTTACCCAGTTGGCGAAATCCCGCGGCACCCAACTCTGAAAATTCGCGATGCGCCACTGCCAGCACGATGCCATCATATTGCCCCGGCGCCGGCAGTGCGGTCATCACTTCGATGTCGTATTCATGTTTGACTTCCGCCGGGTCGGCCCAGGGGTCATAAACGTCAACCTGGGTGCCGTACAGCTTGAGTTCATCAATCACATCGACTACTCGCGTATTGCGAACATCCGGGCAGTTCTCCTTGAATGTTATGCCCATGACCAGAATCCTGGCATGGGGCATGGAAACGCCTTTTTTGACCATCAGCCGCACCACACGCGAAGCAACATAGATACCCATGTTGTCGTTAATGCGCCGGCCCGCGAGGATCATTTCAGGGTGGTAGCCGACTTCCTGTGATTTGTGAGTCAGGTAGTACGGATCGACACCGATGCAATGACCACCGACCAGACCGGGGCGAAAATTGAGAAAATTCCACTTGGTGCCCGCTGCTTCCAGCACTTCCAGCGTGTCCAGCTTCA
>CAYGKB010000074.1:0-2153 GCA_964350425.1 uncultured Chromatiaceae bacterium
AAATATTCATGATCTTTTTCTGTTCGCTGGCAGCAACATTGCCGACAAATTTTTCCACCATACGTACGGGGCCTTTTACGTTTACGGCCATAACTTCATCGAAGGCCTGGTAGTCAAAACTGCCGAACTGTTGGCGGTCATTGCCACCAAGAATGCCGGCATTATTGATCAGCACATCAATGGGTACGTTCCGATAGCGTGCTGCCAGCCGGTCCATTTCCGCGTTATCAGTCACGTCCAGCGGTTCAATGAGCACATTCGGATAGCGTCCGGCCAGAGTTTGCAGTTCGATTGCATCCGCCGGATTGCGGCAGGTTGCAATCACGCCCCAGCCCTGCTCGGCATACAATCTGGTCAGTTCAAAGCCGATCCCGCGATTGGAGCCTGTTATCAGCACCGTGGGCCTGGGCGGAGCCGGAGCCGCAGCGACAGCACTGGTCTCCGCAGTGGCAGTACAGCCGGAAACTATGGCTAGCAAAAACAGCAGCATCGCTGCCCGCAGACATCGTATGGTTGTCAGAATCATGTTTTTGGTCTCTCTGAAGGCCATGGCCTGCCGCGTGTCGCCACAGCGGGCCTACTTCGTTAAAATCGCGCTACTCTGAATACCAATAATAAGGACAATCGCTTATGCCCGTCATGCAGACATCGGATCTGACCGCACGTCAGTACTGGGAGGAGGTAAAGGCTAACCCCAATCGCGCCAAGTTCGGCTTTGGCGAAAAAGCCGCCATCATCAACATTGATTGCCAGCGCGCCTACACCGATATCGATACCTTTAAAACAGCCTATCAGACTGACCCGAATCAGCTGCAATACATTAATGAACTGTCCGCGCTGGCCCGCGCCAGGAACATGCCGGTGATCTGGACTTACGTTGCCTATATGAACAACGCCGATGATGCCGGCGCCTGGGGCACCCGCACCAATACCCCGGACTCACTGCAAAATATCAAGGTGGGCGACGAGCGCGCCGAACTGGATCCGCGCCTCGAAATTGATCACGACCGCGATGCCATTATCAACAAGCGCATGGCCAGCGTGTTTCATGACACCATGATTCCGTCACTATTAGTCTGGCATAAAGTGGACACAGTGATTCTGACCGGCGGCAGCACATCCGGCTGCATCCGCGCCAGCGTGGTGGCATCGCTGTCCACGGGTTACCGCACCATTGTTCCGGAAGAATGCGTGGCCGACAAACACGAGATTCCGCATTTCGCCAACCTCTGCGACATCATGCTCAAGTACGCGGATGTCGAACCGGTGGACTACGTCAAACAATGGCTCACCGACCATCCGGGCTGCAAACCCATCCGCGAAGCGCGCGGCTGCTCATTCTGACAATCCGGACAACGGAGCTTACCGATGAAAGAAGATCCAGGCCTTTACGACTACTGGCCGTATGAGAACCGACCGAAAATTGAATGGCCAAATGGCGCTCGGGTGGCATTCTGGGTGGCACCCAATATCGAGTTCTATGAACTTGATCCGGCCGTCAACCCGCATCGCAAGGCCTGGCCCCGGCCCGCGCCGGACATTAATGGCTACGGCACGCGCGATTACGGCAATCGGGTCGGCCACATGCGCATGATGCAGGTGCTCGACAAGTATGGCGTGCGCGGCTCTATTTCGCTGTCCACTGCGCTGTGCGAACACCACCCGGAAATCATTGAACTCTGTAAAGAACGCAACTGGGAATTCTTCAGTCACGGTATTTACAACACCCGCTATACCTACGGCATGGACGAAGCGCAGGAGCGCGCCATGATCGAAGATGCCATGGAGACCATTCGCAAACATACCGGGCAGCAGTGCGCCGGTTATCTGGCGCCCGCTCTGACCCATACCGAAATCACCATGGATCTGTTTGCCGAGGCCGGCGGCATCTATACCTGTGATCTGTTCCACGACGACCAGCCCACCCCGGTGCATGTGCGCGGTGGCCAGAAATTTATCTCGGTGCCATATTCGCTGGAGATGAATGACACTATTGTGTATGTGGTCAACAAAATAGAACCGCGCCGGTACGGCGAAATGATCAAGGCAAATTTCGACCGTTTGTATGCAGAAGGCAAGGACAATGGCGTGGTGATGTGTGTGCCGCTGCATGCCTATCAGGTCAGTCATCCGCACCGACTCAGGGCTTTTGA
>CAYGKB010000074.1:2163-4998 GCA_964350425.1 uncultured Chromatiaceae bacterium
AAGCGCTGGAATACATTACCGGGCACCCGGATGTCTGGGTCACTACCGGGCGGGAAATCGCCCAACACTACATTGACAACTGCTATGACGATGCCGTGGCTGATATCACGGCCAAAGCCGGCTAAAAAAGGACCGCATCATGCCCCTGGACAAAGAATACTTTGAGTACCCGCATCGCAGTTACGGGATGGATCACGATTACTACGACTGGTCCATGCTCACCGATCGTGCTCCGGTGCAGTGGCCGGATAACAAGAAAGTCGCCCTGTGGATAAACGTGGCGCTGCAATACTTTCCGCTAAACCAGCAAGGCAAACCTTTTGCCCCCATCGGCGGCATGACCACGGCCTACCCCGATCTGCGGCACTACACCCTGCGCGAATATGGCAACCGGGTGGGCATATTCCGGCTGCTCAAAGCCTTTGACCGGTATGGCGTCAAACCCACCTTCGCCATTCAAACCCGGCTGGCGCAGCGTTACCCCTACCTGGTCAGCAAAATTCTCGAACGCGGCGACGAAATCACCTGTCACGGCTGGCACATGGACGCACCCCACTACGGCGGTCAGGATCGTGGCGAAGAAGCCGCGCTGGTCAAAAAGTCACTCGACGGCCTGCGCGAACTTACCGGCAGGGACATCAAGGGCTGGCTCAGCCCCTCCAAGTCGCAAAGCTTCAATACGCCGACGCTGCTGGTCGAAAACGGAGTGGAATACATGTGCGACTGGATTAACGATGAACTGCCCTACCCGTTCCGCACTGATGCGGGCGAGATCACTGCCATGCCGCTGTCCACGGAACTGGAAGACCGTTTTATTATGCAGGCCAATCTGCATTCCGAGGCCGAATACGCCGATCAGATTTGTGACGCTTTTGATTTTCTGCTGGCAGAAGCCACGTCAACCGGCGCAGGCCGCATGCTGGCGCTGTCAATTCACCCCTGGATGCTTGGTCAGCCGCATCGTATCGGCAAGCTTGAGCAGGTACTGGAGCATATCACCGCCTCGGACGATGTCTGGTCGGCCAGTGCCGGTGAGATTGCTGCCATACGGCCGACCTGACGGAGATATGCATGTCACAACTGGCTACCAATGTCAGCGCAGTTAAAGCTCGCAGTTTCAGGCATTTCACTGCGACGCCGCTGACCGGCAGTTTCGCGGCACAGATAGATGGCGTGCAGATTGCCGACGCTATCGACGACGACAGCCTGTTTGCAGAATTGCAGCAAGCCTGGCTCGATTACCAGGTGCTGTTTTTCCGCGACCAGCAACTGACCCCCGATCAGCACCTGGCGATTGGTAAACGCTTCGGCGAGATTCAGAAACAGGGTTATGCCCCCAGCCTGGAGGGCCATGAAGGCGTCTGGGTGCAGGAATATCCGGATCTTTTCGACGGTTTGGTATCCGACATCCATTGGCATGCCGACAGCTCGTTTCGCGAACAACCAACGCGCGGCTCGCTGCTGTATGCGCTTGACGTTCCCATTGGCGGCGGTGATACCGTGTGGGCGGACATGTGTGCAGCTTATGAGGACATGTCGCCGGCGTGGCGCTCTTTTCTCGATGGACTGAGCGCTATTCATGACAACATGACGCGCAACCTGATTAACTCACTCGAACAACTGAGTGCGGAAGAGTTTTCCCAGGTGCGCAAATACCTGCCGCCCACTGAACATCCGGTGGTTTGCACGCATCCCGAGACCGGACGCAGGTTCCTGTTTGTGTCGGAGTTCATGACCCGTGAGATTGTCGGCATGAACGAGCGTGAAAGCCGGGCCGTGCTGGATTATCTGTTCGCCCATCAGACCCGTCCCGAATACCAGTGCCGTTTTAACTGGCAGGCCGGTTCGCTGGCCCTGTGGGACAATTTTTCCACCCTGCACAGGGGCATTTTCGACTTCGGTCAGAGCCACCGGCTGATGCACCGAGTGTCCTTCAACACGGCCTGGCGGGGCAAATAGGCCCAAAAAAACCCAAATAATGCAGGGCCTTAACAAAACCGTAAGGTTTCTGACCGAAATTTCGGTTAGGATATGGACGCGTGATTTGAGCCGGGTCACCCCGGCGAGACTCACCGGCACGAGTGCCTGCTATGGATTATTTTTCCATACGGGTTTTTTAGAAGTTTGTAGTAGTTTGCCGGTTCGCCGGCGCAGTGAGAAATAGATATGTCAGATCAAGTCGAAGGTACTGTTAAGTGGTTCAATGATGAAAAAGGATGGGGCTTCATTGAACGTGAGGGGGGCAAGGACGTCTTCGTGCATTTCAGCGCAATTGCGGGTTCCGGTCGCCGGAGCCTGCATGAGGGTCAGAAGGTCACCATGACCGTCACCGACGGGCAGAAGGGGCCGCAGGCGGAAAACGTCACGCCGATCTGAACCGCAGAAAAATTGCACCGCAAAAAGGCCGCTGTAAAGCGGCCTTTTTGTTGCCCGGCTGCGGCATACAGCCATATATGGTCCGGCTGAGCAGAACAAAATTTGCCTGACTGCCGCAATGGCTTATGATTGTGGCACTACAACAAAAACAATTCCGGGGCACGCTATCAAGGCTAGTCGGAGCAATGTTTTTAGTCCCGACAATATTTTGACGATGTTGTCGGGTTCCTACGGGCTTATCCTGCATGAGCTTGACGTTGGGCTGTTTCTGCAGCGCGCGCGCAATCTTACCGGAGCCGACAGTGCCGCGCTGATTCGCTGGCTGGGACAACACCCTGTCGTAGAATTGTGTGACTGTGTTGGCAAGCATTCGCTCAAGCTGCCCGCCAACATAAAGGCAGGGCTGAACGAAAGTTTGCCGGCAACGCCCGATATGCCGGTGGCTGTGCACGAAGTCAT
>CAYGKB010000074.1:5008-9004 GCA_964350425.1 uncultured Chromatiaceae bacterium
ATTCAGGACAGCGCCATGGCAGACGAAGGGCTACGGGAGTATTTTGCCGACCCGCATTTGCTGGCAATTTTGCTGGACACCCATCCTTCGCGCCTGCTGATTGTTTTGTCCCGTAACCCGGACAGCGAGCCATGGACTGATGACGAACGTCACAGCTTCCTGGAGATTACGCGCATAATGCGGCAGTCAGTGCGCCTGCACAAACGGGTAGACTCGATGCGGGGCGTGATTGAGACGGCAACTGCTTTATTAAACTCATCACCATCGGGCATGGTCATCATGCAGCCCGATGGAACCATTAATATCGCCAACCGGGAAGCAACCCGAATTCTCAATAGCAATGACGGCATCTGTATCCAGAATAATCGCCTGCATATCAGGGACCGGGAACTGAGCACAGAGTTTGCACAGGTGCTTAAGGCCACACCGGATATGCCGGCTGAAACCGCGCGGGAATTTCAGTGGTATCGGGCTATTCCCCGTGTCAATCACAAAACGCCATACCAGCTTAGCCTGCAGATACTCTGCCTGCGCGAATGGCATATCGAGTCCCGCGAATATGACAAGGTTGTCGTGGTATTTCTGGCCGAGCCCGCCAGTCTGGCAGTGCCGACAGCCGATCAGTTACAACAGTACTATGGCTTTACGGATGCGCAGGCAAAGCTCGCGCTGGCCCTGTGGGGCGGCAAGGGCATTAAGGAGGCGGCGGAAAAATTGTCTGTCTCAATCAATACGGCTCGTACCCACCTGCGTGCCATTTATGCGAAAGTCGGCGTCGCCAATCACGCCCAATTGATGGCCGTTTTAACGACCTCGCTGAATCGGATCAGAAGGCACGTCAGCGAGGGCGAATTCTACGAAGACCCGCGGCATCGGGCCGCAAACGGCAGGGATCCTTTTTAGGAACTAACCGGCCGCGCACCGGCGGTTTTTTGCGACTTTCCGGCTTTGCCACGGCGTTCTTTTTTCTCGCGGCGATCCCGCGTGGTGACGGCGGAGTCCGGCAGTACGAGCTGATCAGAGGCTACGATATCTTCGGCCGGATAACGACGATCGTGCCCGCCGCGGCGGTCGTTGTGAGCTGAATACTCGCAATGGCATGCTGCCTTGCGATCACATTCCGGCAACGGCAGCGGCGGCGCCTCGCCCGCCAAAAAGGCTTGCTTGCGCAGCTGCAAAGCTGCTCGACAGGGGTTGTTGCAGATATGCAGACGCTTGGCCTCGTATTGTGAGTGCAGGTGGCCGATGTTGCGCTTGCGGGCAAAGGCATCCCCGCCTTTGACGCTTTCATTGGCGCGGCGTTCGTCGCGATGCTGATGGGTTGACCCGGTCAGCAAGCGCCAGGTTATTAACAGGCCCACGGGCACACAGATAAGGAAAATATCCAGTGTATCCAGGGGGCTACTCAATAAACTTTCCACGGGACTACCCAGGGGATCATATCCGTCTGTTACCTAAATGCTATTTTCAGCCCATCGCTGCGCGGATTCTGTGAACCAGCACCGGTTATTCGTGCTGAAACGCCTGCGTCAGCCCCTGATCACGGCGAATCCGGTAATTTAACAATAATTTGCCCGACCGCTTGCCAATGCCCCGCCCTGACGCAACAATACCTGCGTCCCGGACACTCCCGCAGCCATGCAGAACCTGAAACTCACCCTGCTGCAGATGCAGCTGCACTGGCACGATGCCGCCGCCAACCGGGAAGCAGCGAGCGAGCTGATTGACGCAGAAGCGCACCGCAGCGACCTTATCGTGCTGCCGGAAACTTTCACCAGCGGTTTCACCATGGAAGCTGCCACCGTGGCGGAAGATATGACCGGCGCAAGCGTAATCTGGCTGCGGCAGCAGGCCGTAAAGCACAACACTGCTATCTGCGCCGGTATGATCGTGAGTGACGAAGGCAGGCATTACAACCGGCTGCTGTGGGCGCAACCCGATGGAACTCTGCACAGCTATGACAAACGCCATTTGTTTCGCATGGTCGGCGAACGCGATGTCTATACGCCCGGAAACCGGCGCCTGATTGTCGAAGTAGCCGGCTGGCGCGTGTGCCCGCTCATTTGCTATGACCTGCGATTCCCGGTCTGGAGCCGCAACCGGGAAGACTACGACCTGCTGTTATACATAGCGAACTGGCCGGCAGCGCGGCGGTCGGCCTGGGAAACACTGCTGCCGGCGCGCGCGGTGGAAAACCTCTGTTACGCCGCGGGCGTGAATTGCACCGGCACGGACGGCAATGGCGTGGATTATGTCGGCGGCAGCATGGTTGCCGACTATCTGGGTCAGCGGTTAATTCAAGCTGACGAGCAACCGGCTGCGCTGAACATAGAACTCGACATGAGCAAGCTGCTTCGCTTCCGCGACAAATTTCCAGCCTGGAAAGACGCTGATGATTTCAGCCTGTCGGATCAACCGGCGCCCTGACGAGGCGCATCCCGGGCATCAGTTCCACATACCGATGATGCCGCCCATCAGAGCAAAGGCCGTGGTGGCACATCCTGAGTGGATCAGTACCAGGCGAAACGGACGACCTTCATACAGGTTAATGGTGGCCAACGCGGTAAACACCAGCGCAAAGCCGAGCAGCGCCCCCAGCCGTGATCCTTCAACGAACCCGGCGTTGTGGCCCAGCAGCCCGCCGATCAGCGCGGCAGCCAGAAACTGCAACACAAAAGCGCTGACGAATGTTGCGACCGGATTACTCATCGAGCCGGCACTTTCGCCCAGCCCCGCGTCGGCCCGCCACGCTTTGCCGAACAGAAAGGGCGAATACCAGAGGGCAGCTAGCAAATTGGCCGCGGCCGTGGCCGCAAAAACCACCAGCAAATTGATAGAGGCAAAGTTCAGAGAAAATTCCATGCGGGAACCCCGGATCAATAGAGATTGCAATCAGTGGCGCGATTATAGACCACTCATTTGCCGGTTTCCGACATTTGACGCTTGACCGGCAGGCCCCAAGCCCATATTTTGCGCCCAATGAAACGCCTGCTTGTCTTTCAGCATGTGCCACATGAGATTCTCGGCACTTTTGACCCGCTGCTCAAAGAGTCGGGATTCCGGATTCGCTACATTAATTTTGGCCGGACACCCGATGCTGAGCCAAAGGTAGCCAAGTATGACGGCCTGATTGTGCTTGGCGGACCCATGTGCATAAGCCAGCGGGAAAACTATCCGCATCTGAATACCGAAATTGCAGCTATCCGAGAAGCCATGGAGCTGGACATGCCGATTCTCGGTATTTGCCTGGGCGCACAGTTAATAGCCGCCGCGCTGCATGCACGAGTGCATCGCAATCCCGTCAAGGAAATTGGCTGGTACGACGTTTGTGCAACCGAGGCCGGCAAACAGGACCCGCTATTCCGGTTTTTTGACGGCGATGAAAAGATTTTCCAGTGGCACGGCGACACTTTCGAAATTCCACATGGCGCCGTGCATCTGGCCAGTTCACCCGATTGCCGCAATCAGGCGTTCCGCATCGGCGACCGCATCTATGGATTGCAATTTCACCTTGAGGTAGACGCCGCACTGATTGAGCGCTGGCTGAAAACGCCGGTGCACATGCGCGAACTCGAAGCACTGCCGGCGGCTATCAGCGCCGAAAAAATCCGCAGTGAGACGCCGCAGCATATTGATCGCAGCACGGCGCTCGGAGCAAAGCTGTTCGGCGAGTTCATCCGGCTGTTCAGCACACGTACGCGCCGCTCGGCGCTGCCGTCACGCTGAGGCTATGTCAGTCGGCTGACTGTGTCTGGCCCGGGAATCGTCCGGGAGCCTTAATGCGCACCAGTATGGCCATCAGCGAAATAAACGCGCTGATCACTCCAATCAGCATGAACGGTGCATAGGGGCCGATGGAATCAAACAGCCGACCGCCAACTCCGGCGGCAAAGAAAATACCAATGGCGCCGCTGGTATTGAACATGCCCACTACGGTGCCACGCTCGCGGGCCGGCGCTTCCTGACTGATGAGCGTGGTGGCACCAAAGAACGCAC
>CAYGKB010000075.1:0-8925 GCA_964350425.1 uncultured Chromatiaceae bacterium
CACACCGCAACGCTGCGCTGATTCTAACGACTTATTTATGCGGTTGCACACCCGCTTAGCAACAACAGGCATCAGCGCTGCTGCCATTCCCGTATCAGGTTCGCGACCTGTTCGCCGCTGTCGGCATTTAGACTGTCTACAACGTGCAGATCCGGCCACGAGCGCAGCCAGGTCATCTGCCGTTTAGCCAGCCGCCGGGTAGCCACCACAGCCTTGGCAAATGCCTCTTCCCGCGAGATTTCACCACGCACATGCGGCAAAAACTGACGATAGCCCACCGCGCGCAAAGCCGGGGAAGCGTCAGTGACACCGGGCAAACCGGCAATTCGCGCAACTTCATCAACAAAACCGGCCGCCAGCATTGCTTCAAGCCGTTTTTCGATACGTGCGTGCAACTCGGCCCGGTCTGCGGGCAGCAGGCCGATGTTCAGGTATTCGGCTTGCAGCGGCGGCCGGGTCTGCTGCTGCAACAGGGACATGGGTTCGCCGGCCAGCAGGCAGACTTCCAGAGCGCGCTGAATGCGCTGCGCATCATTCGGCCGCAAGCGTGCTGCTGTGACCGCATCGAGTTGCTGCAGTTCCGCATGCAGCGCCGGCCAGCCATGCTCGGCCGCGCGACGGTCCAATTCGGCACGCAGCTCAGGATCGGCCTCGGGCAATTCCGCCAGACCTTGCTGCAGAGCCTGAAAGTACAGCATGGTGCCACCTGCCAGCAGTGGCAAGCGCCCGGCAGCACAACTGTCCGGCAGCAAGGTCGCGACTTCGCGACAGAATGCTCCGGCGGAATAGACTTCATGCGGGTCGCAAATATCGATCAGACGATGGGGCACGCGGGCCAGCTCTGCTGGCGACGGCTTGGCAGTGCCGATATCCATGCCACGATATACCAGTGCCGAATCGACGCTGATGACGTCGACAGCAAAACGCTCGGCGAGCTCTATGACGGTCCGGGTCTTGCCGGCTGCCGTCGGCCCCATAATGCAAACCGCGCGAATCGCGGCGGGCTCCGTCATGCTCACAACACCATCAGCGCCCGCGGGCAAACAGTCGGTCCAGTTCACGCATGCTCAGTTGGGTCCAGGTCGGTCGCCCGTGGTTGCACTGATCAGCGCGCTCGGTCTGCTCCATGGATCGCAGCAAGGCATTCATTTCTTCCACGGTGAGACTGCGATTGGCCCGCACCGAACCGTGACAGGCCATGGTTGCCAGCAGCTCGTCACGCATACCGGCCAGGCGCGCTCCGGCAGCGGCGCTGTCTGCGCCTGCACTCATGTCGCTGAGCAGATCGCGCAGCAGTGTTTCCGCATCAGCCTGCGCCAGCAATACCGGGACTGAACGCACCGTGAGCCTGTCGGGGCCGCTACGATCAACTGTCAGGCCGAACTCTGCCAGTTCCGCGGCACAGGCTTCTGCCAGATCCGCTTCAGCCTCGCCCACCTGCACCGCCAGCGGAATAAGCAACGGCTGGGCGGCAACACTGCCGTCTTCACTAAGGGCCTGCTTGAGGCGCTCATAAGTCACACGCTCGTGTGCCGCGTGCGCGTCAACAATAACCAGACCGTCGCGATTGCGGGCGAGAATATAGACCCCATGCAAATGCGCAATTGCGAAACCCAGCGGCGGGACATCGTCATCCGGCAACGCGGACGCCCCCGCTGCCGGCGCCGTCCAACCGGCAGCGTTGTCCGGCTCGGCCACGGCATGACTGCCGCGATCGCCGCGCCCCAAAGAGCTGTATGCGCCCGGCCGGCCAGGCGGCAAACCCAGACCCTGCTGCACCGTGCCGGTGTCGGCGGCACCGCGCCCGATAGCATGCGCCGGTGCCTGACCGCCTGCGGCGGGGCGGGTTTCCGCCAGTGCCGCCTCGACAGTCCGCCGCACGAAATCATGCACCGGCCGGCTGTCGCGAAATCGCACTTCATGCTTGGCCGGATGCGCGTTTACGTCTACCTGCGCCGGGTCCATATCCAGGTACAAAACATAAGCAGGATGCCGGCCATGGAACAGCACGTCGCGAAAAGCCTGGCGCACGGCGCTGACAATAACCTTGTCGCGTACCGCACGACCGTTCAGAAAAAAGTGCTGCAAATCGGGCTGGCTGCGCGAGAAGGTTGGTCGTGCCAGCCAGCCGCGCAAATTCATATTGTTGTGCTGGTGTTCTATATATAGAGCATTCGCCATGAACTCCTTGCCCAGAATTGCGGCAACACGCTGCTCTTCAAGCTCCCGCGAATCAGCCACAGGCAAGTTCAGAATCGCCTTGCCGTTATGCTGCAATTTAAATGCTACGCCAAAACGGCTTAAAGCAATCTGCCGCGCGACTTTATCCAGATGACTGTACTCGGTGCGCGGTGTGCGCAGGAAACGTCGTCGCGCCGGCGTGTTGTAAAACAGGTCACGCACCTCGACGGATGTGCCCTCGTTGGCGGCCGTCGGCATGGGTACATCGGCACGTTCCGAACCATCTCCCTGTAAAGCCCAGCCCTGCTCTGCCCCGCGCCGTCGCGACACCAGCCTGAGCCGCGAGACCGAGGCAATACTGGGCAGCGCCTCACCACGAAAGCCGAGTGAAGCAACGTGCTCCAGATCATCGAGGGTGGCGATTTTGCTGGTCGCGTGGCGTGACAGGGCCAGCGGCAGCTCGTCGGCCGCGATGCCGCTGCCATTGTCGCGCACCCGGCACAGTTTGATGCCGCCGTCTTCGACCTCGACATCGACCCGCGTAGCGCCGGCGTCGAGACTGTTTTCAAGCAATTCCTTGAGCACCGAGGCCGGTCGCTCGACCACTTCACCGGCGGCGATCTGATTGACTAGTTGGGGTGGCAGCTGGGCTATGGGCATGCACGGATTCTTGCAGAATCGTGCCGCTAATTGAACAACGGCGACTTTCCGGGCCGCCGCTTCGCCCGCGTCAGATGCCGCGTGTCGGTGGTATGCGCAGCACCTGGCCGATGCGGATACGGCTCGAACTGAGCCGGTTGGTCGCGCGCAGGCTCGACACACTGACGTTGTAGCGCTGGGCAATTTCGCTGAGGGTATCGCCGCGGCGAATCACATGCTCACGTTCGCTGCGCTGCTGTTTGGCCAGCGCGGCTATGCGCGTGCCTTCCGGCGGGTTGGTGTAGAAGTAGTCACGTATGCCGTTGTGCATCGCACGCGCCAGACGCTGCTGGTACTGAACGCTCTGCAGATTGCTCTCGTCATGCGGATTGGAGATAAAGGCTGTCTCAATCAGCACCGATGGAATGTCAGGCGACTTCAGCACTTTGAAACCGGCTTTCTGCACGCTGGGCTTGCGCACTTTGCCAATACGCCCCAGTTCACCGATCAGCAGATCGCCCACTTCGATGCTGGCTTCGAGCGAAGCATTCTGGGACAGATCCACCAGCACCGCGGCAAGCGTATCATCCTTGTCATTCAGGCTGACCCCACCAACCAGATCAGCCTGGTTTTCGCGCTCCGCCAGAAGCTTGGCCGCCTCGTCCGATGCGCCTTTATTGGACAGCACGTAGACCGACGCACCCCGCACCCGCCGGTCACTGAAGGCATCGGCATGAATTGAAATAAACAGATCAGCGCCCGCGTTCTGCGCCCGGCGCATGCGTTCACCGAGCTTCAGAAAGCTGTCCCCCGAGCGGGTCAGGTAAGGCCGCATCCCCGGCTCATCTTCAATCAACTGGGCGAGGCGCTTGCTGATCCTGAGCACCACGTCTTTTTCCAGCAGACCGCCGCGCCCGCGAGCACCCGGATCCTTGCCGCCGTGGCCGGCGTCAATGGCAACAACCAGGTCGCGACTCTGTGCCTGCCGCGGGGACGTTTTTACGGCAACCGGAGCGGCATCCACGGGATACAGGTCAACCACCAGCCGGTGACCGAAACCCGCACCCGGCTGCAGGGCAAAACTCTTGGGCCGCACCGCTTCATCCAGATCCAGCACCAGCCGCGCGCTGCCATTTTCGCGATCCGCGACACGAATGTTGCCGACCAGGCCGATGGCCGCAGGAAGGCGCGCGCGAGTGCCGGCAAAACGTGTTGCGCTCAGGTCAACCACCACACGATTGGGGTTGGCCAGGGTAAACAGGTTATGGGTGGTATCACCGTCAAGATCCATGACGACGCGGGTACGCTCGCCCGTATGGGCGATACGCACGTCTTTGACCTGCACCGATTGGGCAGCCAGCGCGCCCGCCAGCAGCAGCGCGCAACAACCAACTGTCATCCTTAAGCCACGCATCCCTTCGCCCCCCAAGGTGATGCAGGGAGTATACGAAATTTGACAGAATATCCAAGAATTTTTGCGCCAAAACAGGCGCAAAATTAGCTAGATAGGCCGTTTTGCTCGTTGCCGGCGGTATAAAACCACCAAAACCCCTTGTTTATAATCTTCATGAGGCGATCGCCGCAGGCGGGACAAAACGGCTCAGCAGCGCGCTGCCGGCCTCCCCTGACGCCTCAATGCGCAACAACCGTCCTTCAGGTATCACTTGAAGTTTGATTGTTAAGTCATTGTCAGGAAGAAATCCTTTGCCGCGTTCCGGCCATTCAATCAGGAGCAGCGCCCGCGGGCCAGCCATTTCATCCAGCCCCAGATACTCGAGCTCTGCGGCGTCCCCCAGCCGATAGAGATCCAGGTGCCAGACGGGCCGCCCCGCCAGCTCATAGGGCTCAACCAGGGTGTAAGTCGGGCTGGGCACCCGCCCCTTATGACCCAGACCCGCCAGCAGACCGCGGGTGAAGGTGGTTTTGCCGGCGCCCAGTTCGCCGTGCAAATAAATGCAGGCCCCCTGATCGGTTGTCTGCAAAGCTGCTGCCAGCGCCGCACCGGCTGCCTCAGTCTCGGTAGCCGACAACAATGTCAGTTCAGACATGCCCGCAATTCCGCTATCACATCGCTGGCCACCAGCCCGCGCTCACCCGCCTGCGCCGCCCGGTCGCCGGCCGCGGCATGCAGCCATGCCGCCAGCGCCACGCGCGCAGCCGGCTCAGCATCGGGACATTGCGCCAACATGGCAGCGGTGATGCCGGTCAACACATCCCCCATGCCGGCACTGGCCATGCCCGGGTTGCCGGCACGTATCAGCCAGGGCAGTGCGCCGCCGGCGCCGACCAGGGTGCCGGCCCCCTTGAGCAACACCGTGCCGCCAAAGCGATGCTGCAATTCGCGCAGCGCCGCGCAGCGATCTGCCTGCACCGTGGCCGTATCACTGCCGAGCAGGCGAGCAGCCTCACCCGGGTGCGGGGTCAGCACCCAGTCATCGCGGCGCCGCGGGTCTGCCGCCAGCAGGTTGAGGGCATCGGCATCAACCACCAACGGCAACTGCGTGCTGATTGCGCGCACCAGCATGGCGTGCGCCCATTGGTCCTGTCCCAGGCCGGGGCCAATGGCAATTACGTTAGCCCGCGCCAGCAAGCCATCAATATCCTCGACCGCATCCACGCCACGGCACATAAGTTCCGGACAGCCCGCGACCACTGCAGACACATTGGCCGGTCGGGTTACCAGGCTCACCAGCCCTGCTCCGCTGCGCAGCGCCGCTGCGCCGGCCAGGCGCACCGCACCGCCCATGCCATGGTTGCCGCCGATCACCAGCACGTGCCCGAATTGCCCTTTGTGCGCGGTTCGTGGCCGGCGCGGCAGTAGTTCGCTGCGCAGCGCGGGTCCCGCGCACTGCAGCGCCGGTGCCACCCGGTCGGCGGGTATCGGCGCTATATCAAGATCATGAAAAAAAATTTTCCCGCAGTGATCCGGGCCGGCACCAAGAAATAAACCCTGTTTCATGCCAACGAAGGTCACGCTCAAATCGGCGCGCACCGCGCTGCCCATGACCTCACCGCTGCCGCCATGCAGACCACTGGGAATATCCACGGCCACGACCGGCAGCGCCGCGGCATTGATGGCCGCGACCGCGTCGGCATAGGCCCCCGCCAGCGGCCGTTCCAGGCCAGTTCCCAGCAATGCATCGATAATCAGATCGGCGGCGCCGGCCCGGCGCCGCTCATCGGCAAACGGATAAACCATACCGCCGGCTGCGGCATAGGCCTGATAGGCGCGCGCGGCATCACCCGTCAGTCGTGCCGGTTCGGCAACTGCCACGACCGTTGCCGCCAGACCATTCTCAATCGCCAGCCGACCGATCACGTACCCGTCACCGGCGTTATTACCGCTGCCGCAGAATATTCGCCAGCGACGAGCGGCCGGATAGCGCTCGCGCATCACGTCGAACGCAAACTGGCCGGCCCGGCACATTAACTCGTAACCGGGAATTCCCTGTTCTTCTATCGCAATGCGATCGAGTTCCCGAACATTCGCCGGTGTATAGACCCATTGTTCAAAATAAGACATGAGGCGATTATAGCGGCATGGCTATCGACAATTCGCCGCAGCCACCACTGCAAGTTGCCCAGATTCGCAGCTGGGCCGCAGAACTGGGTTTTCAGCAAACCGGAATCAGCGGCATTGACCTGCAGCAGGATGAGGCGCGCCTGCAAAAGTGGCTGGCAAAACAGCGGCACGGTGAAATGCAGTACATGAAGCGGCATGGTTCGCGGCGCAGCCGACCTGCTGAACTGGTTGCCGGAACCGTCAGTGTAATTTCCGTGCGCATGGACTATTTACCGCGGGAGTCGCGGCCTCCCGAACAGTTGCTGAATATGCCGGAGCAGGCGTACGTTTCGCGCTACGCGCTGGGGCGCGACTACCACAAAGTCATCCGCAACCGCCTGCAGCAACTGGCCACCCGCATTGAAGAACAGGTTGGTGAATTCGGCTACCGGGTTTTTACCGATAGTGCACCGGTGCTGGAAAAACCACTGGCGCGCAACGCGGGCCTGGGCTGGATAGGCAAGCATACCAACCTCATAAACAAGACTGCCGGTTCATGGTTTTTTCTTGGCGAGATATATACGGATCTGCCGCTGCCGCCCGACACTGCCACCGGCGAACATTGCGGAAGCTGTACCGCATGTCTTGAGGTCTGCCCGACCCAGGCCATTGTCGCGCCCTTTGAACTGGATGCGCGCCGCTGCATTTCCTACCTGACCATCGAACTGCAAGGCCCCATACCCGCCGAGTTTCGCACCGCCATGGGCAATCGTATCTACGGTTGTGATGACTGCCAGCTGGTATGCCCGTGGAACAAGTTTGCGCAGCCGACCACGGAAAACGATTTCGCGCCGCGCCACAATCTGGATGACATTGCCCTGACCGAACTGTTTGCCTGGAGCGAGCAACAATGGCTGGAGCGGACCGCCGGCAGCGCCATCAGACGCATCGGTTACGAGCGCTGGCTGCGCAACATCGCTGTCGCGCTGGGCAATGCCCCCACTCATCCACAGGTGGTGCAGGCACTGCAGGCGCGCGCCGGCGACCCGTCCGGGCTGGTGCGTGAACACGTGGCATGGGCGCTGACACAGCATCAGGCCGGCAGCCGGGAAGACTAGGTATTGTCAGCTGCTGCGCGACACCAGCATGTTGTCAAGCAACCGCACCCGGTCAAGCCGCGCTGCCGTCAACACCACCAGATTCATATCGGACTTGCCGGGTGGCGCTAAATCATAGGCCCGGCGGATCGCAAAATATTCGGGCTGCAGGCCGGCTTGTTCCAGTTGGCGCGAACCGCTGGCTTCGAGCTCGTCATAGTCACCTGCACCGTCCTGGATCGCGTCGCCTACAGCAGTCAGCGCCGCATGCAACACAGCCGCCTGCTCTTTTTGCGCATCACTCAGGTAGCTATTGCGGGAACTTAGTGCCAGCCCGTTGCGGGCGCGCTCGGTGGTACCGGCCAGTATGGATACCGGGATATGCAGGTCAGCAACCATGCGCCGCAATACCACCAGTTGCTGATAGTCCTTCTGACCAAAGGCTGCAACATCTGGTGTACAGATATTAAACAGCCGGCAAACCACAGATGCGACACCGGCGAAATGCCCGGGCCGGGACGCGCCTTCAAGAATCGTCGACAATTCCGGCACCAGAACCTGGGTGGTCGACTCAATACCTGCCGGATACATTTCCTCCACCGATGGTGCAAACAGGGCATCCACACCAGCCCGTTGCAGACGGCGCTGATCCTTATCCAGAGTGCGCGGATATTCGGTATAGTCCTCGCCCGGCCCGAACTGAGTCGGATTGACAAACACGCTGACCACGACATGTTCGGCATGCTCTGCAGCCATGCTGACCAGACTCATATGCCCGGCATGCAGGTTGCCCATGGTGGGGACCAGCGCGACGGTATCGCCTGCCTCACGCCAGGCATCCACCAGTTCACGCATCTCGGCGACGGTTTTAAGCAGCTGCACGGCGGTGTCAGGAGAAGCAGTTTTCGGGAGCCGGATAGGCGCCGCTTTTTACCGCTTCCACGTAAGCGGCAATAGCACCGGCAATATCGCCGGCTTCATTCATATAGTTATGTACGAAACGCGGCATACGGCCCTGCGTAATGCCGAGAATGTCATACAGCACCAGTATCTGCCCATCCACATCAGGGCCCGCGCCTATACCGATAACCGGTACATCGAGAGATTCCGCTACTTCGCGACCGACTTCATTGGGCACACATTCCAGCAACACAATATCGGCGCCGGCCTCCTGCAGGGCGCGCGCATCCGCCACCATCCGGCGGGCCTGCTCAGTGTCTCGACCCTGCACCCTGAAGCCGCCAATTTTGTGCACCGACTGCGGTTTCAGACCCAGGTGCGCGCACACCGGTATGTCATGCAATGCCAGGTATTCAACGATACCCACCTGACTGGACCCGCCTTCCAGTTTGACCATCATGGCAGCGCCTTCCTGCATCAGACGCACCGAGTTCTCCAGCGCCTGTTGCGGACTGGTGTAACTCATAAACGGCATGTCTGCGACCAGAAAAGCCCGCGACAATCCGCGCGCTACCAGGTGGGAGTGATAAATCATGTCATCAACCG
>CAYGKB010000076.1:0-8809 GCA_964350425.1 uncultured Chromatiaceae bacterium
CGCGACCTGGGCGAGGATCTGGTCCTGGAACTGGATCTGGACGGCGAAGAAATCATCCTGCTCTACGAACGCGACAGTGAAGCGGAATATCAGCCGCAGGTGTTCCTGCTGTCCAGCGGCGATGTAGAACCGCCGTTCACCGCGCGCCTGCGGCCGGTTTTCGACAATGACGGCTTCCTGCTGCAGGTGCAGACTGACGGCGCGCTGACGCTTTCGCACGAGGGCGACGCCGATGCCCGATAGCAGGGCAACAAAGCCGGCCGGTTTTACGCTCATAGAAGTGCTGGTTGCGCTGGCTGTGGTCGTGGTGGCCTTTCTGGCCATGTACGGCAGTGCGCAGCAGATTGTGCTGTCCACCACGGTGCAGCAGGACCGGACTTTCGCCAGCTGGGTCGCGATTGACCAACTGACCGAGCTGCGCCTCGCTGATCAGTTGCCGCAGGGTGACCGAATTACCGGCGCAACCGAAATGGCCGGCCGCGAATGGCGCTACGTGATCGAATTCAACGACATCGACAGCAGCTTTATCCGTCAGGCTATCGTGCGCGTCAGTCCGGTTGAAGAACCTGATCTGATTCTTGCCGAAAGTCTTGGCGTGCTGCTGATCAGTCCCGGACCGCCGGCAAATTCCGGTGCGCTACTGCAGTCATCCGTCGGCATTGGCGACGGCAACGGTCGCGAAGGCACGGGCATCGGCACAGATCTGGACGGCAGTAACGGCAGCGCTGTCAACCCCCTGGTCAATCCCGGCGTGGTACCGGAAGACGTAGCCGGCAATGACCCCGGCGCAGGAATTGCGCGCTGATGGTCACCGGAACCCACCTGCCATCCCGCGGTTTTACGCTTATCGAACTGCTCGTCGCCATGGCCCTGTTCGTGGTGCTCGCCGCTGCCATGTATACCGGCACCCAGTGGGTAATGGACGAGCGCGCGATCATTAACGAACGCACCGGCAAACTGGAAAACCTGCAGCGCACCGTGCGCTTTCTGCACAACGACTTCAGTCAGGCTTATCCGCGCTCGGTACGCGATGAGCTGGGGCGCGGCCAGGTGCCGGCGCTGGTGAGCGGCCGCGGCGCCGACCTGCGCATCACTCTGACCCGATCCGGCTGGCGCAATCCGGCCGGCAACAATCGCGGTCATCTGCAGCGCGTGCAGTATCGCTATAACGAAGAACAGCAGATTCTTTACCGCGATACCTGGCAGGTGCTCGACCGGGTGCTCGGTGCCGAACCGCGCGAACGGGTATTGCTTGAAGAATTGCGCGAATTCGAAATCGAGTTTCTGGATGCCACCGGAAACTGGGTCCAGGACTGGCCTACTGCAAGCTCTGCAGGGTATACCAGCATGCCCCGGGCGGTGCGTTACCGGCTAACCACCGTGGATTTCGGCGACGTTGAGCGCATCGTGGAGGTGCCCGGGTGAACCGGCGGACATTGCCCCCCGCCAGGCGTCAGCGCGGCGTTGCGCTGGTCACCGCCATTCTGATGGTAGCCATCGCCACAGCACTGGCCGCCAAAATGGTCTGGGACAGTCGCATAGGCGCGCGCCGCACGCAGTCCGTGCTCGAACTGGAACAGGCCCGGCAACTGGCACTGGGTGCCGAAGCCGCGGCCATTTCCATTCTGCTGGATCAGGGGCCTGATTTTGGCAACTTTGCCCAGGACATCGAAACGCCGATTGTCTATGAAGCCAATATCGGTGACGTCGAGTTGGGCATTATTCAGGGTCGGTTAATAGACCTGCAGGGTCGGTTCAATGTTAATAATCTGGTCAGCGGCGGCGCCATAAATTCACAGGTAAAAGATCAGTTCGGCGACCTGCTTGAATCACTGCGGCTGGACCGCGGGCTTGCCGATCTGGTGGCTGACTGGATTGACAACGATACCGTGCCGCAGGGTGCCGGCGCAGAAGACGGCGCCTATACCGGCCTGGAGCCGCCTTACCGCCCCGCCAATAACTACCTCACCGATATCAGTGAACTGCGCTTTATCGGCGGTCTGGACAGAGACATGTATGCGACGCTGCTGCCGCACGTCACGGCTATTCCTCCCGGCTGGTGCGGTTCCGCGCAACCCAGCAGGATCAACCTGAATTTTGCAACGCCGCAGGTTATTGCTGCGGTGACCGGCCTGCCCCTGACAACCGCCGAATCACTCGCACAACAGCGCGATCAGGCTCCATGGGAGAGCACCAGTCAAATCGCGCTGCCGCCGGACGCAGACCCGCAGGCACTCGATTATATTGACGTGAAAACCGGATGTTTTGGCCTGAGTGTGATCGTTGACGTTGGCAGTTCGACACTGACTATGTACAGTCTGCTCGACAGGGCTGCCAGTCTGACTCAGGTGGTTGCCCGTGTGCGCGCTTATGGGTTGGAAAACTGATGCCTGAAACACTTGTTATCAGACTGCCGGATGATGCTGCAGAGGCGGCCGAATGCATTCTGGTGGACAATACCGGCGCACCGCTAGGACCGGCTACTGAGGATACGCTGTCGCAATTTGCTGAACTCACTGCAGGCCGGCGGGTGATCGGACTGGTGCCTGCCAGCCGTGTGCTGCGGACCGGGGCCAGTATTCCGCTGCGCAACAAGGCCCGGATTCGTCAGGCACTCCCATTCGCGCTTGAAGAACAGCTTGCAGCGGACGTTGAAGGCCAGCATTTTGCGTTCGGCGGCCGCGATGACGCGGGCCGGATTCCGGTTGCCGTGGTTGCCGAAGACTGCGTGCAAACCTGGCTGCAGCAACTGCTCGATGCCGGTATCAAACCCGATGCGATGTTTGCCGAGAGCGATGGTCTGAGCGCGGTTCCGGCGACTGTCATCGTAATGGTGGAAGGCGGACGCATAATTATTCGCGACATCGATGGCAGCACCACGGTCGCTGATCCGGATTCGCTGCAAGCCATTATTGAACTGATGCTGGATACCAAAGCGGCAAGTGCGGTTGCCAGCGTTACCGATGCCGCTGATCAGGACGCCACGGGCACTGCCATCGATCCGGATGCAGACAACGTCCCGATTAACATTCTGATTTACAGTGGCGAAGACGACTATGAACGCTTTGCGGTGCTCTGGGACATGCTGCGCCTGCGCGTGGCCAGCTTGGACGTAAAGATACTGCCCGACGGTGCCCTGCCCCGGCTTGCCAGCCAGATTGCCACCGCAGGCGGCGTCAACCTGCTGCAGGGCGTGTTTGCCCCCAAACGGGAACTGCCGGTGCAGTGGCGGCAATGGCAACTACCGGGCTTGCTGCTTGGCGGACTGCTGGTTATTGCGCTACTGCAAGCCGGTATCGGACTGTGGCAACTGCACGGCGAGGAACAGACACTCGATCAGGCGGCGAGCGAACTGTTCGTCAGCACCTTTCCCGGGGTCAGTGCAAATGGCGACCCGTGGTCAGCACTGCGCTCAAGGCTGGGCAACACTGTGACGGCAGCAGACCCGTCCGCACCCGGCTTTGCCGAAGCTATTGAAGTGCTGGCCGCGGCATTTATCGCTACCCCGGACATCAAAATGGAGGCATTGAGTTTCCGCGACGGCAAGCTTGACCTGCAATTGATAGCGCCGAGTGTCGAACGCCTGGATCTGCTGCGGCAGGGAATTGCTGCAGCCGGCAAGTATGATGCCGAAATTCAGTCAGCCAACCCGGATGGTTCAACCATCAAAGGTCGGTTGCGCATAGCAACTGCCGGCGGAGAAGGCGCATGATTCAGGAATGGCTGGAAAGCATGTCGCCGCGCGAACGCATCATGGTAATTGGCTGTGCCGCAGTCGTGGTTGCCGCGCTTATCTGGGTGCTGGCGGTGCAGCCGCTCATCAAACAGTCTGCCGGCCTCGAAGAGCGCGTGCGTGACAAACGCGCGCAGCTCGCCTCCTTGCATGAACTGGCCGCGCAGGTTCAGCCCGGGTCTGCAGGCGCAGCGTCCGCCGGTGGCAGCGATGACTCGCTGGTGGTGATTATTGATCGCACCACCCGTGCCAAACAACTTGCCGATTACCTCAAGCGCAATCAGCCGGAAGACGCCGGCAGTGTGCGATTGCGCTTTGAAGGCGCGCCGTTTGACGTCCTGGTGGACTGGCTGGGCGAACTCAGCGACCGCTATGCCATGACGGTGAGCAATGCGAATTTTGATCGTGCTGACACCGGGCGGGTAAATGCCAGCCTGGTGATTCAACGCGCCGGAGGCTGACAGATGCCGTCTCGCAAGCGACTGCTGCTCGTTGGCCTGAGCTGCCTGATCCTGTTCCTGGTACTGCGTTTTCCTGCCAGTACCGCATTTGCCTGGTTTGCGCCGGCTAATGTCAGCGGCTTCGGTATCAGCGGCACCGTCTGGGGTGGCGAAGCGCGCCTGATCAGTGTTGCGGGCCTGCAATTACGCAACACCGAATGGCAAATTGCGCCGTGGCGGTTGCTTACCGGTCAGCTGGGCGGCCGTTTTCGCAGTCGCTGGGGCGGCGGATTCATTGAGGCCAATGGCGGTATCCGCCTGCTCGGAACCATCAGCCTGACCGACGTACGTGGCAGTTTTGATATCGCGCCACTCAACAGCATTCTCGGCATACCGAATATCGGCGGTATTGCCAACGTGGATTTGTCAGAAGTCGTTATTCGCGAAAACTGGCCGCAGCGACTGGTCGGGCGCGGTGAATTGCGCAGCCTGTCCAGTCCGCTGATGGGTAGCGGTGAGGCACAGTTTATCGGTGACATCGGTTTTCAGTTCGACACCAACACCGAAACCGACCGCGACACTGTTACCGGACAACTGCAGGACACCGGCGGCCCGCTGCAACTAAATGGCACACTAAAACTTACGCCGCCGCACAATTACGACTTAAAAACCCGGCTGCGTGCCCGCCGGGAGGCGCCGGAATCGTTACGCCGCAATCTGCAGTTTTTAGGTGCGCCGGAAGCCGACGGCACCCATGTGTTCCAGTTGGCAGGCTCGCTCTAAACGCGGCGAACGGCGTTAATTCCGTTCCGCAAATACACCGAGCAACGGGAAATACAGAGCGGCTCGCACCTCGCGCTCGGGTTCAAGCGCCTGCATGGCCGCACAATAGCCGGCAAGTTGTTCGGCATAGCGCTCCAGTTCGTTGGCTATAAAGCCCTCCACATCGCCACCCTCGTGGGCGCTGGTTTTGTAATCCACCACCCAGCGCACACCGGCATCATCCACAAAGGTGCGGTCTATGATCAGCCGCCGGGTCGCGCCGCCGGCACACACCGTGACCGGGAATTCGCAGCGGCCCGCCTGCCTGGCTCCGAGCAGCCAGCGGCCTTTGTCATGCGCCAGGGTGACCTGCAAGGCACGCTCGACCTGCTCTGCAGCAGCAGCGCGCGCGGCCTCAACCACACCGGCTTCCGCCAGCATGTGCTTGATCGCAGCACGATCAAACCAGTCAGGTTGCTGTCGTTCGCAGATAAACTGCAGACAGCGATGCACAACCGAACCAATATGCATGGCATCCGACCCGGCCCATTCGTAGGTAACTTCGTGCTGTTCGGTTACCGGCATAAATTGCCGCGGCAGCGGCAACGACTGCGGCGGCGCCGGCACGTCGACAAGTCTGTGTATCAGCGGCTGCACCCAGTCATCGCGTTGCTCCGGGGTGCCTGATTGACCGGACAACTGTATGTCGTCCTGACTCAATGCCGGCCACAGTCTTTCCAGCAGTGAACCTTTGCGCGGTGCTGCGGGCTCGGCGTCAGCATCGCGTTTGACTTCAAAACACAGGTGCAGCTGTTTTTTAGCGCGCGTGGTTGCGACATACAGCAGGCGGTCGCGTTCATTGGCTGCCTGCTGGCGATCAAAACGCCGGATAAGATCCTGCAGCGGGTCGCTGTTGTCGCCAACTGCTTCCACCGGCGCCATGAGGTAGTGCGCGTTATTGTCCGGTCCGTTGAACTCATGCCATGCCACGGCCTGTTTGTCATCCTGACGGGTGATGCCGTCCAGCGCCGGCAAAATGACCACGTCGTATTCCAGCCCCTTGGCCTTGAATATGGTCAGCAGGTGCACCCGCGCTGCCTGATCGACATCGTCTTCGCGCGACGCCAGCCGTTCATGCAGTAAAAATGCTTCGGCGATGTCGCAGCCGTCATCGTATTCGTCCAGAGTCGTAAAAAATTGCTGCGCCAGACGCAGCTGACGCGGTTCGCTCAGTGCTGCGGGGCCGCCAAGTTGTTGCCAGGCACCCTCGACCCAATCGCGCAACGATGTTTTGCCATTGCGCGCGAGAATATCCTCAAGCTTTTCCATGAACTGCGCGAGCCGCCGGGCGCCGTCAGGCGATACGGCACTGCCCTCGGCTACCGCTGCACGCAGACTTTCAAGCAGAGTTGCGTGCGGTTGCGAGCGGCACAGGCTGTCCAGATCGGCAAGCGTTAACCCGCACCAGGGCGCCCGCAACAGCGCCAGCCAGGCGGTGCGATCCGCGGGATGACAAAGCGCCCGCGTCAACGCCAGCAGATCCTGCTCGACGGCCGTTTCTCCGGGCTGTTCCAGACCTGCCCCGGCAAAGGGAATGCCGAGTCGGCGCAGCACCGGCGCTATCAGGCGGGCCTGGTGCCGAGTGCGCACCAGTATGCCCACCGTATCGGAGGCCGAAGATTGCACCGCGTGTTGCACCAGTTCACCGATGCGCTCGGCCTCATCGCGTCGCGCCGGCTCTGCAAAGGCATGCAAAGTGACACCGCTGTCAGCGAGCGGCTCACGCGCCGCCGTCCCTTCGGCAAACTGCACCGCCCCGGTGGCCGGATCGCTGACTGCGGGCAACAAAGCCGCAAATACATTATTCACCCAGTCCACAATGGCGGGACGCGAGCGGAAATTGCTGCTCAGGGTCAGCTGCTGCAATTGCAGATTGCCGATGCCCTGCTCCCACAGCTCCATGTAGAGCGACACTTCAGCCTGGCGGAAACGGTATATGGATTGCATCGGATCGCCGACTATCATCAGGCTGCGGCCGTCATCACCGGTCCAGCCTTCGGTAAGTAACCGCAGCAGCCGATACTGTGCCCGCGAGGTATCCTGAAACTCGTCGATTAAAATATGCTGTATTCGATAGTCGAGCCGCAGCGCCAGGGGAGTGGGAGCGTTGTCGTCAGCCAGTGCCAGCAAGGCGTCTGCAGCAATCTGCAAATAGTCGGTTTCACCGCGTTCGCGGAACACCATGCTCAACTCGGCCGCCACCAGCGGCAATACCCGAATCAGCGCTGCCAGCGCCTGCCATTGCGCATCACTGTATGCGGCATCCGGCAAACCGCGCACGACATGCAGGGCGTCTGCCAACGCCGGCAACTCTGCCAGCTCCTCCAGCAGCGTCAGCGCGCGCGCTTTCATCGCCGGATCGCCACCGTCAGCCTGGGTGGGAAAACCGTTGCGTTTATCTACTTTCTTGCGGAATTCCGCCGCGCCGTTTTTCAGACAAAATGCAGCGAGCGAACGCCACAGTGACAAGCTCTCTGCACCGGCATCCGGAAAACCGCTTTGCTCGCGCCACGCTGCAAGGTCTGCATCCGCAGCCCCGGCATGCACGGCGGCATAGGCCAGCAATTCCTGCAGCTCCGCTGCTGCGGCCGACGACAGCAACGCTGCCGCGACCTGCAATTCGCGTTCTATCAGCAGCGCCAGACTTTCTTCCAGTGCACGCCTGGCAGCCGTATCCGCCAGCCCGCTGCCAAGCAGAGGCAACCACTGATCGCGTTTGGGCAGCATCTGCGCCATTAACCCGATAAAGCGCTCCGTTTGATTATCCAGACGGCGCATCACCAGGCGCAGCGCATCACCATAGTCATGCTCATCTGGCAGTTGCTCCAGGGCGCGGCGCGCGGCGGTCTGATACAGGTTGGCGGTCTGCTCGGTAACCGTGCCGCTGCCGGCTTCACCGCTCAATGGCGCGCAATCGCTGATCCAGCTGTTCACCGAGTCAAAGGTGCGAATGCGCAAGCGCGCCGGATATGCCAACAGCGACCAGCCGCGCTCGCGGTCGCGCTGCAAAACCTGCGAAGCAAGCGCTGCGGTTTCCGGCAAACGCTCATCCGGTTCGGTCGGCTGCAATGCGCCGATAATGCGTGAGCGCATTTCCGCAGCCGCCTTGCGGGTAAATGTCACGGCGAGAATTTGTTCTGGTTCGTCTGCACAGGCAAGCAAAGCAAGATATCGCTGCATCAGCAGTTCCGTCTTGCCGGAACCGGCGGGAGCCTGAACGATTACCGACCGGCCCGGATCGCGGGCCATTTCGCGTTGTGCGGCGTCGGCGATTGTGACGCTCATGCGTCGGTCTCGGTCAGCACCGGACCGGCATCGTAAATACGGCTCAGTACCGCAAACTGGCCGCGCGCCGAATCCGGATTCAACGGATCGAAACGAAAGTCACCGCCGGCAAACTGCTCAGCAAGTTCTGCCAGTTGCTGCGCCCAGATCTCACGCAGGGCATCCCATGAAACTATGACTTCTTTGCTGCGCGGATAAAAAAACTTTACCTCGGTGCGGGGTTTACTGCCCGGTGAGCGCATCCCCGGTACATCGATATCTGCTGCACCAACTCCGTCATAGGCAATACCGCGTGCCGACACCTGGGCAAAGGCAATGCCGGCAGCATCCGGCACAACGCAACTGACGTAGAGCGGAAGCTGCAGATCACGCGGTTTGTCCGGGTTCCAGTTCTGCCGGTTGACCCTGCCGGTCTTATAGTCAATTACCAGTTGCGCGCCGTCGCCAAGCCGATCGAGTCGGTCAAGCTTCAGGTCCAGCAGCAGCGGCCCGATACTGACACTATGCGCACCTTCGCACTCGACAACGT
>CAYGKB010000077.1:0-8715 GCA_964350425.1 uncultured Chromatiaceae bacterium
GCGACAAAACCGAGGAAGACGTTAAGCCCCTGCTGGCGGTGCTGGACGGCCAGCTTGCCGGCAAGGACTACATCACCGGCGAACTGACGGTCGCGGACTTTGCGATTGCGGCCTACACCCTGACGTCCAATGCGGACAAGTTCGACTATGCGGATTTGCCTAACCTGAAGGCCTGGCGCGAACGTATGCGCAATCTGCCGGCCTTTGAGGAGACGGCTTTCAAGTTGCCGCCGGCGGCGGCCTGAATAAAAAAAGCCCGCTAACTGCGGGCTTTTTTTTGGCAGGTGGCGTTGCGTCTACAGCGGATCCACGCGATGGCAGGCATCTTCAGTGCGTGGGTTACCGTCGTCCTCGCATTCGATTCCTTCCAGCGCTACCCATAGCGGAGTACCGGCTACGATCAGGGTATGCACTGACTTGTAGCCTTTGATGCCGCCGACGGACAGATCGTGCAGCGGGTTCATGATTACATCCAGCTTGCCCTGTTTGATGTCTTTGTCGCAGGCCGTCAGGTCATTAATGTATTTGGTTTTAACGGTGTGCTCAGGCATGAAGGCCCGGGCCGTTTGCGTTGTCAGCGGTCCCGCACAGATGCGCACGTTCGGCCTGGCGATCAGATCGTTCAGGCTGGTGATCTCCTCAACCAGTTTCGATTCTTCAGGTATGTGAATAAACTGGCTGGACGCGCTCATGGTGCAGCTGAAACGGCGTGAGGTGCGCCGGCGCATTTCCTGCGTATTGCCACCCAGTGCATTGAGCTGCGAAATAAAATCGATTTTGCCTGCCACCAGCAGCGAGGTTGCCGGCAGGCGCCCCGGTGGCAGAACCACCGTCTCGACTTTCAGATCAACGTCATATTGTTTGTTAATTTCTTCCAGGATCATCTCCTGGTATTTCTGGCTGATGCCGGAGAAGTACCAGGCGGTATTGGCCTGGGTAGAGGGTACGCCCTGGGTTAGCTGGCGAATTACACCGGTATCAAGTATGTCTTTGAACATGCCGACCGGCTTATCGGGCCACGGCGCGATTTCCGGCTGCGGCAGGCAATCCACCAGGCGCACCATGTAGCTTTGCGAGGCGCCGGGCATATTGGCAGGTTCGGTTTGCAGAACTTCCTGATCGCGCCCGCTGGCAATAATGCGAATCCAGGCGGCATCAAAGGCGGCGATCAGCTGCTCGCGGCCCTTGGCAATTTCCGCAGCAGTCCAGTCGCCGCTGCGCACCGGGAGTTCATCGATTTTTGACGGTTTGGCATCACCGTGCGCCCCGGCCCATACCAGAGCCGGCAGCGTCAGGCCGGCGCTAAGCGCCGCGAGGGTAAGGGTTTTGAGCTGTTGCTTTATGGTCCTATAGTTCATGCGTATGTCCTGATGTAGTGTGGCAAGTGAAGTTGCCGGTGCCGGATACTGATAACACCAAACCGGACAGCAGCGGCAGCGCAAGGCATTGCTGTTTGCAGGTTGGATTTTCCGCCGAACTAGTCGCGCGAGGTCGCGCGTTGCTGGTCCTTGGCAGCGATTTTTTCGGCCTGACGGCGGCGGCGAAGCCGTTCCATGTCGTCACCCAGATGTTGTTCGCCGCGTTGGCGGGCCAGCGCCATCTGTTTTTGTCGCTCGCGAAAGCGTTCGCGCTGTGCCGTGCTGGTATCGGCATGACAATACGGACAACTCACGCCTGCCACGTAATAGCGGCTTGCCAGGTCTGCTTCACTGAGAGGTGCGCGACAGGCATGACACTGGGTGTAATGGCCGGGCTGCAAAGCGTGATCAACGGCAACGCGTTCATCGAATACGAAACACTCGCCTTCCCAGAGTGACTCTTCAGGTGGTATTTCTTCAAGATATTTGAGAATGCCGCCCTGCAGGTGATAAACCTCTGCAAAACCGAGTTCCTTCAGGTAGGCAGTGGATTTTTCACAGCGGATGCCGCCGGTGCAGAACATGGCAATCTTGCGATGCTTGCCGGTATCCAGCTGCTGCTCTACGTATGCGGGGAATTCCCGAAAGCTCTCGGTATTCGGGTTTAGTGCATTCCTGAAGGTGCCGATGCGAACCTCATAGTCGTTGCGTGTGTCAATGGTGACAACTTCAGGATCACTGATCAGCTGGTTCCAGTCCTGCGGTTTAACGTAGGTGCCGACGGAGCGATTCGGGTCAATGCCCGTAACTCCCATCGTGACGATTTCTTTTTTCAGCTTGACCTTGGTACGCAGGAACGGAATTTTATCGCTCCAGGATTTTTTGACATCCATGCCCGCCAGCCGGCTGCCGAATTGCGGGTGACCCGCAAGCCAGTCCAGCAGGCTGTCTATTGCCGCTGCACTGCCGGCGATAGTGCCGTTGATGCCTTCATCGGCCAGCAGTAACGTACCGCGAATCCCGAGTGTCTCCATTTGCTGCAGCAATGGCGCGCGCAAATCCGCATGGTCATCCATGGTGACGAAGCGATACAAGGCGGCAATACAGGTCTTCATGGCGGCTACGGGCGGGCGTTCTATAATTCCGGGATGTCTGACGAGCCCGCTATTTTATACAGTTTTCGCCGCTGCCCCTATGCGATGCGTGCGCGGCTTACCCTGCGTTATGCCGGCATTAGCTGTGAGCTGCGTGAAGTGGTGTTGCGTGACAAGCCCAAAGCCATGCTGGCAGCTTCACCCAAGGGTACGGTGCCGGTGCTGCTGGTGCAGCGGGCCGGCGGCGGCAACGAGGTGATAGACGAGAGCCTGGATATCATGCTCTGGGCGCTGGCGCAGCATGATCCCGACGGCTGGCTGGATGTGGATCTGGCCGATGCCGATCAGCTCATAAGCGGCAACGATGACGATTTCAAAATCTGGCTGGATCGCTACAAATACCCTGACCGCTACACCGATATTGGCGAACAGGACCCGCAACGGCATTGCCGGCGCTTTCTGGATGAGCTGGAGCGGCGTTTGCAGGCGCATGGCTGGCTGCTGGGCGACCGGCTGAGTTTCGTCGATATCGCGGTGTTGCCCTTTGTACGCCAGTTTGCGTTTGTTGATATCGAAGGTTTCCGGAAATTATCGTATCCGCAACTCGACCAGTGGATGAAGCGGTTGCTGGAGAGTGAATTATTCGCTGCTGTGATGCAAAAATACCCGGCATGGCAACCCGGCGACGCAAAGGTGATGTTCTGATGGCAGCTTGCCGATGGCGGAGCTGGAGCTGGAGCTGGAGCCGCCATTTTTGTGGCGTTGCGGCCCTGCTTGCCAGCCTGGCCGGCTGCAGCATGTTACCTGCAGCGCCGCAGCTAAGCGTGGCGACCGGTACCCTGCAGGGTAGCGTGGAGCAGGGCGTATACAGTTTTAAGGGTGTTCCCTATGCGGCCGCACCGGTCGGCGCATTACGCTGGCGCGCGCCGCAACCGGCGCCTGCCTGGGACGGAGTGAGGCAGGCTGATGAGTATCTGCCGCATTGCGCGCAGCCGATGTCGAAGGCGGTGCAGTTTAATCAGCAACCGATGAGCGAGGACTGTCTGGCATTGAATGTCTGGACTCCGGATCTGCGGCCGGCCAAAGCGCTGCCGGTGATGGTCTGGATTCACGGCGGGGGGTTTGTAACCGGCTCCGGCAATGTGGCGCGTACCAACAGCCCGCAGTTTGCCGCGCAGGGCGTGGTACTGGTCACCATCAACTACCGCTTGTCGGTGTTTGGTTTTTTGGTGCACCCGGCACTGGCTGCAGAACACGGGAACGAAGTGGCGGCCAATTTTGGTTTGCAGGATGCCGTCGCGGCCCTCCAGTGGGTGCAGACCAACATTGCCGCGTTCGGTGGCGATCCTGACAATGTCACCATATTTGGTGAATCGGCCGGCGCTAACATGGTGAATCTGTTGCTGGTGACGCCGCCGGCCGCCGGACTGTTTCACAAAGCCATAGCGCAGAGCGCATCCACCGGCCTGTCACCTGAGCCGTACCCGGATCGCCGCTCCGGCTTCCAGCCGCCGGCGCACAAGCTGGCACAGCAGTTTGCCCGCAAGCTGCAGATTGCCGGCGCTGGCCCGGGCAGTGCTGCCGCAGCCGCTGCCCTGCGCGCGGCGAGCACGGCAGATGTGCTGGGCGCGGTTTCCGATCAGGATCGTTATACGCCGGTTGTAGACGGTAAGTTGCTGCCGGATCATGTCGGCGTGTTGCTGCGTGCCGGTAAACAACACAAGGTTCCGTATCTGTTCGGCGGCAATAGCTGGGAAGCCAGTCTGGGGCGCAATATCGGCGGTGGCTTTTCGCCGGAGTTTTCAGCGCGCCTGCTGACCGCGCAGCAAAAACAGGATCTTTACCCGGGCCTGACCGGCGCGGCTCTGGAGGACGCCATTTTTGGTGACCTGATTATTCACTCCGGCAATGACTATGTGGCGCGACAGATGGATGCTCAGGGCCTGCCGGTTTATCGTTACTACCTGTCCTACCTGGCCAGCGACCGGCGCGACCGTCAGCCGGGCGTTGCGCACGCCGATGACATTGCTTTTGTGATGCAGACGATTGAGACCGAGGCCGACATAAGTTCGGTCAGTTCACAGGATCGCGCCGTCAGCCTGGCGATGAGCCGCTACTGGGTGCAGTTTGCCCGCACGGGAGATCCGAATCGTCCGGGCGTTGAACCGCAATGGCAGCCGTTTACGGCTGCCAGGCCGGCCGTGCTGGAGATAGGCGAGTCCATGGCTTTGCGCCCGGCATTGTTTGCCGAGCGCTTGCGGTTTCACCGCCAGCGCGGCGCAGAGATGCTGGAGCGCGCCAGCCGCTGAGATGGCTCTCTCGGGTCGTTATATATAAGGCTGCCCCGGCCCGAAGTAAAAATAAAAAATATATTTAAAACAATTAGTTAAGCAATTTTTGCTTGTGCGTTTAAGGCCCGGCTGGTACACTCACTTTTCTCGCATTTGTGCGTTTTTAGCCAGCAAATAATAAAGCCGCCTCAAGAGCGGCGCTCTGTTTATCATGACCGAAAAAATTATCCCTCTTCACGAGGAAGCCCCGCCGTTTTCTATCGGCAAGGTTGAATCCGTCGAACCCCCGGCTGAAGGTGCCGGCAAATACTGGTGCAAGTACACCATCGTTCAGGGTCACAACACCATCACCGGTTACCGTCAGGGCGGCGTCAAGGCCGTACGAAAAGCCGTGACGACAATTGTTGCCGACATGAATCAGCGCCGCATGGGCAAGCGTGGCAGAGTGCATCTGACCAGTTCGTCCAAACCGAAACCGCGGGCTGCCAACGGCTGAGTCAGCCGGCCTGGTTTTCATCCGGGCGGTTTTTTTGATTCGACAAATTATTGCTGTGTGTGCATGCTTCGCACATGGAGCCTGCCAAGCTGAATAAAGTACTCGCGCTGTTGTTTGTCGGCGTGCTCATGGGCGCGCTCGACCTCGCCATCGTGGGTCCGGCACTGCCGGCCATGCAGAGTGATTTCGGCATGAACAACCGGCAACTGTCCTGGCTGTTCAATATCTATGTACTGTTTCAGCTGGTAGGTACGCCGTTGCTGGCCAAAATGTCGGACCGCTATGGCCGGCGTACTATTTACATGATCAGCGTAAGCGGTTTTGCTGCCGGGTCGCTGTTACTGGTTTTATCGCCTACGGTTGAATTCCTGATGGCGGGGCGCGCTATCCAGGGCTTCGGGGCCGGCGGAATATTTCCGGTTGCGGCTGCCATCATTGGTGACACCTTTCCGGTGGAAAAACGTGGCGGCGCACTGGGGTTAATGGGCGCAGTGTTCGGTCTCGCCTTTCTGGTGGGTCCGGTGCTCGGCGGCATTCTGTTGCAGTTCAGCTGGCACTGGCTGTTCCTGATCAATTTGCCGATCGCGGCAGTACTGCTGTTTTTCGCCTGGCGCCTGCTCCCCACCGCCGGCGCCGCGGAGCTGAAACCTTTCGACTGGCGCGGCGCGCTGAGCCTGTCGGCGGCGCTGGCCTCGCTGGCCGTGGCGGTCACCAATTTCGACAGTTCGGCTCCGGCGGCAAGTATCCGCTCGGTCAGTGTCTGGCCCTGGCTGGTGCTGATGGCTTTGCTGTTGCCGGTTTTCTGGCGGGTGGAGAACCGGGCAGCGGACCCGATTGTTAAACCCGGCTTTTTCCGCTCCGGGCAGATTCGTCTGACCATGATCATTGCAGCGGGTATCGGCACCGTCGAAAGCGGTTCGGTGTTTTTTCCGGCGCTGGCCGTGGCCGCGCTGGGTGTCACAGAATCCACCGCGGCATGGCTGATGCTGCCTTCGGTGCTGGCCATGACCATTGCTTCGCCGCTGGTAGGCCGGGTTCTGCACAGCGTGGGATCTCGCCTTATTGTGCAACTGGGCCTGGCATGTGTGCTTGCCGGCGTGCTGATCTATGCACTGATGGAATTGACCACCGCATTGTTCATCATTGGCGGCATTATCGGTGGTTTCGGCCTTGCCGGTTTGCTGGGCGCGCCGCTGCGCTACATTGTGCTCAATGAAGCCGGACCGGGTGACCGGGCGGCGGCGCAGGGCCTGCTGACCGTGTTTCTCGCTGTCGGGCAATTGCTCGGCGCTGCCATTGTCGGCGGTGTCGCGGCTTCACGCGGCGGCGGGGTGATTGGCTATCAGTCATCTTTTTTGGTGCTGGCCACCCTGACCGGCGTCATTTTGCTGGTTGCATTCCTGCTGAAATCGCAACGCGAAGAACGAACCGAGGAGCAAAACCATGGCGGGTAAACCCCCTTTCCAGATGCCGGAGGGCGACTATGCCGGTGATGTCACATGCCAGCAGGCATGGGATGAACTGGCGCAGAATACTGCGGCCGTGCTGGTTGATGTGCGCACCCAGGTGGAATGGCAACTCATCGGCAGGCCGGATTTATCCGCTATCGGTCAGGAGCCGATTTACCTGCAATGGGTCACCATGCAGGGTGTCAATGAGAACTTCGTGGCTGAGCTTAAAACAGCCCTGGCCGACCGCAATGTAGCCGCGGATGCGCCGGTATATTTCATTTGCCAGTCAGGCGGCCGGTCCAAAATGGCAGCCATGCAATGCACCCAGCTTGGCTACTCCCGCTGTTACAACGTTGCCGAAGGCTTCGAGGGCGACCTCGATGAGCAGCAGCACCGGAACAGCGTGAGCGGCTGGAAGGTGGCCGGCCTGCCGTGGACGCAAAGCTGAACCGGGCGGCCTGACGCAGGACCGCTCACGCGCTAGAATTCGCGCCATGAATGGCGACGAAAATCCGCAACGGACGCGTATCAACGCGGAAACGGCAAAGATTGCCTGGCGTGAACTGCAGCGTTTTTTTGCGCAGGGTAATGCGGTGGCTGTTGCCCCCGAGCTTGACCTGGTGGAGGTTGCCCTGCAGATGTCTGCCGACAATCGTGATCAGGTAGAAATCTGGATGAAGCATGGTTGGGTTGGTCCGGTCAGCGACGCACAGGCGCTCGAGTGGCTGAACGCAAATGCGCTGGTGTGGTCGGTGGTCGTGCGGCCCTGGGTGCTGGTGCAACCCATATTGCAGGACAAGGCCGCAGCGAAAGAGGGGTGGCAATAATGGCGCTGGAGCAGGCAGAGCTGGATCACTTCAGAACCTACGGCTTCACGGTGGTGCGTTCGCTCTATGACGCGGCTGAAGTCAGCCAATTATCAGAATGGCTTGACCAGTTGCGGGACTCCGACGGCACCGAGAATGACATCGCCACCTATTTTGAAACCAGTCCCAGCAGCGGTGAAACCGTGCTTGTTCGTGCCGAGCATCTGCTGGGCGAGCAGAGTCCGGCGATCACCGCACTGCTGCTCAAAGAGCAGGCCGTGCAGGCGCTCAGCGAGGTGCTGCAGGACAAACCTGTGCTGTTCAAGGAGAAGGCAAATTACAAGTTGCCGGGCTGCCGCTCTGATCTGCTGCATCAGGATCAGGCTGCCGGCTGGGGCACCTATGCGGATTATTTTGTCACCATGCTGATAGCTGTGGATGAAAATCGCATTGACAACGCGGCTGTCAGTTTTCGTAAAAACCGTGAGCACGAATTGCGTTTGCTCGGACCCGAATGGGAGGTGCTCAGTGAGGCCGAGCCACCGTTCCAACCGGAAGCAGGCTACCAGGTTGTCGAAGCCGCACCGGGCGACGTGGTGCTGTTCGACTGCTACGTGCCGCATGGTTCGCCTGCCAATTTGTCGCCGGCAGCGCGTCGCAATATCTACCTGACGTTCAACCGACAGGGTGACGGCGATCACCGCATGGCCTACTACCGCGACAAGTGGGAAAACTATCCGCCGAACACGCGTGACGACGCGCGTGACCGGTCCACTTTCAAGGTTTAGCGGGAGCAGACTATGCACCGAAATATGCGCATGGTGTTTGCGGTCAGCGCGCTGATACTGCTCGTGGTGCTGGGCATGCGTCTCAGTGCAGGGGCGTGGACGCCCGTTAACTGGCTGATGCTGGCCATTCCGGCCGTGGTGTGTCTGCTGGTATTCCGTTGTTTCGTGTTTGTCTTTAATTTCAGCTATTCGCTCGCCTGCCTGCTGAACGGCCTGCTGCTTGCTGTCACCGGCCAGTCAGTGCCCGGCTGGCTGCTTGGCGGGCTTATGGCAGCCTACGGTCTGCGGTTGCTCTGGTTTACCTGGAAACGCACTCACAGCGACTCCTATGCGGTGCGTATGGAGCGCATTCGCAATGATCATGCCAATACCCCGCTAGCAGTTCAGGCAATATTGTGGCTGCAATGCACGGTGACTTATACCTTTCACCT
>CAYGKB010000078.1:0-8649 GCA_964350425.1 uncultured Chromatiaceae bacterium
TCGCCAGCTCAGGTGTGCAATCCTCCCGCGCTACGGTTTGCTCGAAGGGATACAGGTTGACCACCAGAATATCGATCGCCCGGATGCCGTGTTCGGCCATGACCGCAGCATCCTGTTCGCCGCGCCCCAGCAGCCCGCCATGGATGCGCGGATGCAGGGTTTTGACACGACCGTCCATGATTTCCGGAAATTCGGTGACAGCCGCAACATCAATGACGTCGATGCCGGCATCACGTAATACTTTTGCCGTGCCGCCGGTGGAGAGAATTTCAGCTCCCTGCGCATGCAGCTGCCGGGCGAAATCAACCACACCGGTTTTGTCGGAGACGCTGATCAGTGCGCGTAGCTTGCCTGTCATAACGATCAGCCGCGCAGGTCGTACTGTTTCAGCTTCTTGCGCAACGTGGCCCGGTTGAGCCCCAGCATTTCAGCCGCAAGTGTTTGATTTCCTTTGGTATAATCCATTACAGCCCGAAGCAGCGGTGGCTCCACCTCACCCAGTACCATGCGGTATATAGCCGCGGGTTTGTGGCCGTTCAGGTTTTTGAAGTACGAACGCATGGCGTCTTCAGTGAAGCTGCTCAGCAGCCGGTTCCGGCTGTGTAATTGTTTTTTGCTGATTTTGCGCTTTTTGGATTTACCCGTTTTGCTTTTCGCCGATTCGCTTTTGGTAGGCACTGAATAACGCTCCGCTGCGAACGCGCAGCTGCTCGTCCGCCAATTATTAGTTTTTGTCGAAAAATGCTTGTGTCAGTTGCAACTGTTCTGCTGCGGTCTCCACCCTTACAACAGCGTTGCGAAATTCTTCTGCATCCTGAAGGTACCTGCAGTACCAGGTCAGATGCTTTCTGCCAATCCGCACGCCCCGGTTTTCGCCATGCAGCCGGTGAAGTGCGTAGAGGTGAGTGAGCATAATATCACGGACGCTGTTCCCGGTGAGACTTTGAAAGCCGGTGAAGGAACTTTTTTGGCTATTTTTTGCGCAACCTGAATTTAGCTCGCGGCTTTCGCCGGACATATTAAGAAATTCGTTTATCTGCCCGAATATCCAAGGCCTGCCCAGTGCGCCGCGGCCGATCATGATGGCGTCAGCCCCCGTCATGGCCAGAACATCGGCCGCTTTTTGCGGCGAATCGATATCGCCGTTGGCAATCACCGGAATGCTGACGGACTGCTTTATTTCGCGGATAGTCTCGTACTCCGCCTCACCTTTAAACATGCAGGCCCGCGTGCGGCCGTGCACCGACAGCGAGACCACACCGCATTGTTCGGCGATGCGGGCGACGCGCGGGCCATTGCGATTTTCCCTGTTCCAGCCGGTACGAATTTTCAGCGTCACCGGCAAATCGGTTGCTGCCACGACGGCGCTGAGTATATCGGTGACCAGTTGTTCGTCCTGCAGCAACGCCGACCCCGACAACTTGTTGCAGACCTTTTTTGCCGGGCAGCCCATGTTGATATCAATGATGTCGGCGCCCCTTGCAGCGGCGGCACGGGCTGCCGCGCCAAGTTGCGCCGGCTCGCTGCCGGCTATCTGCACCACACGCAGGCCGTTTTCACCTTCCAGCAGCAGCCGGCTGCGACTTTTGGGGCTGTTCCACAACCGGGTGTCGGCCGTGGTCATCTCCGATACGGCCAGCGCCGCGCCGTGTTCGCGGCACAGATTGCGGAAAGCCTGATCGGTCAGCCCGGCCATGGGCGCCAGTACACACCTGCCTGCGATGCGGTGCGGGCCGATGCTGAAGTTGTTCACTTGAATGGCTGGCCGGTGCACTCCAGGCCGCTGTGGCGTCGGGGCAGGCACAGTTCCAGTTCAAAACCCTGAGCTCCCGCGCCCGGATCCTGAATACTGACATGCGCGCTGGTGACCTCACCTGGCTGCAGCAGCGCTGCGGGGGCGCTGCCGGTTGCAAATTCGGCCGGACCGAAGTCACTGGCCGCCACCGGATTTGACCAGCGATCACGCAACACCACCCGCAGTCGCGGCAGCCCTGCGGCGTGCGCACCTATGTTGGCAATCTGCGCGCGGATATCCATGATGTCGGCACCGGATTCACCGGCGATGGCTTCCGAGCCGCGAATTTCAAAATCGTTGATATTCCATTCCGGATACAGTTCGCTGCCCAGTGCCGCATACAGATTCCTGATATGTGGGCCGTATGTCGGACTGGCCGCGAGCCGGTCGCGGTTGTAGTGCACCAGCTGACTGCATACGCCCGCCGCAGCAACAATCGCTGCGACAACTAACAGGCCGCCGGAACGGGATTTTTTTGCGGTTGCCGGCCATTGCGGCGCAAATTCTTCGTCGGAGGCCGATTCCTGCCGATTTTCGGCGGCATCAAGCTGCGGCTCAGCCGGCGCGTCGGCCGGGCTACTGTCCGGTTCCGCATCACTGAGAGCCGGTGGTTGCCAGACCGAAGCGACCTGACCTTTGGGCAGGGGGCCGAAAAAATTTGTCCATTTGTCTGCCGGCACGTTGAACTCAAGATCATCGCTGTCTTCTGTCGCGGCTGCCGTTGCGTCTGCTGACTCGTCTGCAGCAGCGGTGTCAGTCCGGTCACTGGCAAACTGTGCGGCGTATTCGGGTTCATCAACTTCCTCTGGCTCATCAACATCCTGCGGCTCGCCGATGCCGGGTATGCTGTCCCAGACGGATTCGTCAAAATCGCTGTCGTCGCTGTCGTCGCTGTCGTCGCTGTCGTCGCTGTCGTCGCTGTCGTCGCTGTCGTCCGCAACATCGTCGTCTGCAGCATCGACAACATCGGTGTCATCCGCATCATCACCGTCGTCGATGTAGAGAATAGCGCCGCCGTCCTCGTCGTCATCGTCGTCTTCGCCGGCGTAGTCGTCCTCGGCCGCAAATTCGTCGGTCAGGGCTGCATCGTCCGCTGCGTGCGGCATGCCTTCATCTTCCTCGGTATAGGCCGACCGCTCATAGGCGTCCAGATCGGGGTCGACATCGCCGCTGGGATTTGCAGCGCTGCTGGTCCAGCCGGTTGCGGTGAATTCCGCCGCGGCGACTTCGCCGGCGGTTTCACCGACTTCTTCCGCCAGATATTCCAGTGCATTGAATACTGCATTGCAATCACCACAGCGCACCTTGCCCTTGGCCTGACGCAGAGCATCAGCGCTGAGCTTAAAAGTTGTTTCGCATTCGGGGCACTGCGTATACATCGCAATTCAGTTCACTATTGGTCTGCGTTTTCGCGCCGGGTTCCGCTGAGTAATACCCAGTCGTCCTGCTGACTGGTGACTGACAGGCTGGCCCACTCTGACCAGGCTGCAATAACGTCATCAGCCTGATGCGCCAGTATGCCGGTCAGTGCCACAGCAGCTCCGCCGTGAATCAGTTGGCACAAGTCCCCAGCCAGTTCGATCAGGGTTCCGCTCAAAATATTCGCAACCATCACATCATACTGCGTGGTGGCCGGAACGGCATCGGGTTTGACGATAAACAGCTGCTCCAGGCAGTCGTTGCGGGCGGCATTCTGGCGCGTCGCGGTCAGCGCCTGCGGGTCTATATCCACGGCGCAGCATGCGCGGGCGCCCAGTGCCAGCGCGGCGATGGCCAGCAAGCCACTGCCGCAACCGTAGTCAATCACCCGCTTGCCCGCCGGTCGCTGCCATGCCAGCCACTCCAGGCACATGGCCGTGGTAGGGTGCTCGCCGGTGCCAAAGGCCATGCCGGGCTGCAGCCTCACCACCGCGGCGCTGGCCGGCGGCTTGCCTGTCGCGAGGGTTCCATCCGGCAAGCTGCCATCCGGAACCACCCAGAGGTGAGCGCCGAATTGCCGTGGCTGCAGGCTCTGCTGCCATTTTGCCTGCCAGTCCTGTTCGGCAATGTTTTGCAGGGTCAGTTCGATGTGCGGCAGCGCCTGTTGCAGCCGGCGGCGCAAAGCGGCTTCGCCCTGAGCGTCATCGAACAGGGCAGTCACGATGGTGGCCGGCCAGCCGGGCGTCTCGCCGGGGGCCGGTTCCAGCACCGGGTGGTCACCGGCGTCGCTGAGCCAGACGGCCACGGCACCCAGTTCACTGAAAGCCGCTTCGAGATCTTCTGGCTGGCGTTGCCCGGCTGTTGTTGCTACCTGTAGCCAGCCCATAGGCACGTCCGGGCGCGGCTCACAGGCCGAGGCGTTTTTCCAGGTAGTGAATGTCTGTGCCGCCTTGTTTGAAGGCGGCATGCTGGAAAATTTCCCGGTGCAGCAGGGTATTGGTGTCAATGCCGTCAACTACCAGTTCCGCCAGCGCGCCGGTCATGCGTGCAATCGCAGTGGCGCGTGTATCGCCCCAGGTAATCAGTTTGCCGATCATCGAGTCGTAATAGGGCGGTACCGAGTAGCCACTGTAGATATGACTGTCGACCCGCACCCCCGGCCCGCCCGGCGGATGCCAGGTATCAACACGACCCGGTGAGGGCACAAATGTGCGTGGATGCTCGGCATTGATGCGACATTCCATCGCATGGCCGCGCACCTTTATATCTTCCTGTCTGAAACTTAGCTTCTCGCCGCTGGCGACACGTCGCTGTTCCTTCACGATATCGCTACCGGTAATCAATTCGGTCACCGGGTGCTCCACCTGCAGGCGCGTGTTCATTTCGATGAAATAGAACTCGTTGTCCTGATAGAGAAACTCAAAGGTGCCGGCGTTAACGTAGCCAAGCTGCCGACAGGCCTCGGCGCAGCGTTCGCCCATGCGCATGCGCTGTTCCTCCGTAATGCCAGGCGCCGGTGCTTCCTCAATGACTTTTTGATGGCGGCGCTGCATGGAACAGTCGCGCTCGAACAGATGTACTGCGTTGCCATGACTGTCCGCCATGACCTGAAACTCGATATGGCGTGGCCGCTCGAGAAACTTTTCCATGTACACGGTTTCATTGCCGAACGCGGCACCTGCCTCGGATTTGGTGAGATTGATTGAGCTCAGCAGCGACCCTTCCGAATGCACCACGCGCATGCCGCGGCCGCCGCCCCCACCGGCAGCCTTGATAATCACTGGGTAGCCGATTTCGCGGGCGATGCGCCGGCACTCGTCACCGTTTTCAGGCAACGGTCCGTCCGAACCGGGTACACAGGGCACACCGGATTCCTTCATTGCGCGGATCGCGGAGACTTTGTCGCCCATGGTGCGAATCAGTTCCGGCGGCGGTCCTATAAAGGTAAAGCCGCTGCTGGCAACCCGCTCGGCAAAGTCGGCGTTTTCCGACAGAAAGCCGTAGCCGGGATGAATGGCGCCGGCATCGGTGACTTCGGCGGCCGCAATAATCGACGGCATGTTCAGATAGCTTTCTGCCGACGGACCGGGACCGATGCACACAGTTTCATCCGCCATCAACACATGTTTGAGATTGGCGTCCGCGGTCGAATGCACGGCCACTGTCTTGATGCCCAGCTCAAAACAGGCGCGCTGAATGCGCAAGGCGATTTCGCCGCGATTGGCTATAAGGACTTTATCCAGCATGTCGTATTCTTGTTCTTGCGTTAACCGATTTTGAACAGCACCTGACCGAATTCCACTGCCTCGCCATTCTCGACTTCAACACTGAGGATGGTGCCAGCCACTTCCGACTCAATCTGGTTCATCATTTTCATCGCTTCAATGATGCACAGGGTGTCGCCAACACTGACAGTATCGCCGGGTTTCACAAAGGGATCGGCTTCAGGAGACGGGGAGCGGTAGAAGGTTCCCACCATCGGGGCATTGACGGTCTTGCCGTCCGCCCCCGCAGCTTCCGGCGCGGCCTCGCTTGCAGGCGTGCCTGCCACCGCGGGCGGCGCTGCTGCGATGACGGGCGCGCCCGGCGCCGGCGCCATGGCAACCGGCGCTGCTGCCGGCACACCCTGCGGGTAGCGGCTGATACGCACTGCTTCCTCGCCCTCGGTGATTTCGATTTCTGCAATGCCGGATTCCTCCAGCAGCTCGATCAGTTTTTTGACTTTGCGGATATCCATTGGGTCTCTTTCCAGGCAGCTTGGATTGAATTAGTCCTGCAACAAGTGGTCGGCGGCCTGCATGGCCAGTAAATAACCCTGCGGTCCGAGTCCGGCGATCACGCCTGCCGCAATATCCGAAAAATAGGACTGGCGGCGAAACTCTTCGCGGGCATGAATATTGCTGATGTGTATTTCAATAAACGGTATCGCCACGCCCAGCAATGCATCGCGAAGCGCAACGCTGGTGTGGGTAAAGGCGCCGGGATTGAGCAGGATAAAATCAGCATGCCCGGCGGCTTGTTGCACGCGGTCTACCAGGTCGGCTTCGGCGTTGCTCTGAATGCAGTCAAACTCGTGGCCGAGCTCACCAGCCCGCGTGCGCAGCTGATTTTCGATGTCCGCCAGCGTGGTGGCGCCGTAGAGCTCGGGTTCGCGGGTGCCGAGCAAATTCAGGTTGGGGCCGTTGATAAGCAGAATCGATGCCATCTGGGGATTATGTATAGCTGCAAGATGGGCGCAATTTTAACGCATTTAGCCGCAATTTGAAGGTTTTTAGCCGAAATTTTGTGGAAATTGGCCTCCGACCTAGAGGCGCGCAAGCTGGTCCCTGGCCGTCTGCAGATCCAGTTGTCCCGCGGCATAGCGCCCGGAAATCGCTGTCAGCTCCGCCAATTGGGAGCCGTCTATTTCACCGATGTGTACCGTCAGTATGCTGCCGTCTGCCGCGCTCAGCACCGAAAACGGTAAGCCGAGTCCTTCCAGTCCGAACAATGTACTGACTTCTATTGCGTCGGCGTCGCCGACCAGGTTCGGATATGTAACCCCATATTCCGCCAGAAACAATTCCACATCATCGCGTCGGTCAATGGCAATACCGATGACCTGAATGCCGTGTATAGCTTGCTCTGCATGCAGTTTTTGCAGCAGCGGTATTTCACGCCGGCATGGTGCGCACCAGGTAGCCCAGAAGTTTAGCAACAACGGTTGCCCGGACCATTCACTGATGGCCCGCGGGCGGCCTTCAATATCATTCAGTGTGAACCCGGGCAGCACCTCGGGAGCGCCGGCATGCTGGCCGGCGCGCGGCAGCGAACTGTCGTCAGGTGGCTGCTCGCGCAGTTCCAGATAGACGCGCATGCCGATAATGGCGCTGCACACCATGACCACCGCGAGCAGCAGGTTTCTTGTCCAGCCCGGCATGCCGTTACGATTTAACCGGCCACCGGCGGCTTGTCGCGCTTTTTATTAAACAAAGATGGTTCACGCTTGCATCAGTGACGCCGTGCAGCCCGCGCAGTGCGGGAACCGAAAAAGCGATTTTTTATTTTTACCAGCGCGGGGCTGACCTGAGCCAGCAGCTTGCGGTGCAATGGAGCATTCTCCGGCCGCCATACCGTGGGGCGGTAGGCGGTGGAGCCATCCTGTTCCATGTAGGCATATGCGGCAACCGATGTTCGATAACTGCCTTCCGGAAAATTAATGGGCGCATAGCCGTGCAGAGTATGTTCCTGTGCCAGCATAATCACGCAACGATTCAGAAGTGGCGCCACCGCAGCTTCGCGACCGTTGTCTGCGCCGCGCAGCTTTAGTTCGCCACCCATGTTCGGCTGCCACTCGGGATTCAGGTAAAGCAGAATATTCAGGTGCCGTTCCCAGTCGTGATTGATGGGGTGCAGATTAAAATCGGCATGCATGTCGAGATAACTGCCACGACCGCCCTGATGCACGCCACCACCGACAAAATCCGGGTCAACAAAAACCTGCTGCCCGCACAGGATGCTTAGCCACTCTGCAAAAGCGTCACTGATCAGATCGCCGCGCAGCTTCGCCAGCACCGGGTGTACATCCTCCAGGTGTGGAAACTCATATTTTTCTTTGGCAAATACCAGATCATTGCTTTGAGTAAGGCGTGTCTGATTGGCGGCGTGAATAGCGGCGAGAGCTTCGGGCAGCAACTCCGGCTGCATGAAGTTCTCAATAACCAGATGTGGAAAAGGGCTGGCGCCCATGAATTGCTTGTGCAGCGCGTCCCGCGCCTCCCACAGCGCCTCAAAGCGAATCGTCTCCATAGGAGTAGACTACCTCAACACGTAGTCGAGGTGGGTGAGGAATTCGTCGGTAGCCATGTAGCCGATTACCCGCTGATCTGCCACTTCTTTGCCCTGCCGATCAAAGAAAACAATTGTGGGCGGCCCGAAAATGCCAAAGTGTTCCAGCAACGCCTGATCGGTTTCATCATTGGCTGTTACATCAGCCTGAATTAACACGGTATTGGCCAGCGCAGCCTGTACCTGCGGATCGGTGAAAGTCCAGGCCTCCATTTCCTTGCAGGACACGCACCAGTCCGCATAGAAATCGAGCATCAGGGTCTGGTTGGCTGCCGCGGCCTGCTGTCGCGCGGACTCAAAATCATCCACCGATTTCACCATGGCGAAGGGCAAATGGGCTGCTTCGGCGGGCGCGCCGGAAATCCGGTCCAGCGGCTGCAGCGGATTGGTGGAGCCGCTCAGTGCGCCCACTCCCAGCGCCAGCCCGTAGACCAGCAGCAATACGCCACAACTCTTCCCAACCAATGCGCCGGCGCTCGCCGGACTGGTCAGGCGGGTCAGAGCCCCGAACCAGACACCGGCAAACACGGCCAGAACCGCATACAGTGCCATGGTCAGCGTGCCGGGCAGCACCCGGTCGAGCATCCATACCGCCAGACCCAGCAGCA
>CAYGKB010000079.1:0-8563 GCA_964350425.1 uncultured Chromatiaceae bacterium
TTCCCGCTGAAAAACTTCCCTGTCTATCGGTGCCAGCACCTCAGCGAGCAGGCTGTTGACCGGCTTACCGGACAACTCGCCGATACCCGATTCCTGCCACGGCACGATGTACATCACTCGCGGCAACTCCTGATTGCCGGTAATGGCGGTCGCATCGAGCTGCAGGCGGTCCAGCTGATCCGCAGCTTTACTGTCTGCCTGCGTTTCCGGCGCCGGTTCTGCCGCTATTACCACCCCATTTAAGCTCTGCAGCAGGGCAAATGCTGCGATGGCCGTCAGCTTTTTCATCACAAAGTCTCCGTGGCATTGGCCGTTTTCGGCGCATCGCCGATGCGGCGCTGCAGATCGGCTATCCAGCGCTGCACGCCGGCCGTCTCCGTCTCGCCGGCAGAATCCGCAGCTGCCGCCAGATCGTAATAGCGCTGGTAATGGTTTACCGCTGCGTCAAGGTCCTGCAGGTAGAGGTCATACAGCACGCCGAGGTTGTACCAGGCATTGGGGTAATCCGGATTTACGCGAGTGGCTTCCAGCCAGGCCTGCTCGGCAGCCGCGAATTCGCCCTGTTGCCGCCTGATCAGTCCCAGACGATTAAGCGCATAGACATTGCCGGCATCGACTTCGATAGCATGCTGCAACAAGCGAACAGCGGCTTCGCTGTCGCCGCGCTTTGCCACCACAATGGCCAAATTGACGTAGGCATTGGCGTAGCCCGGATACTCGGCAACAAAGCTCTGCAATGCAGCCTCTGCCTGCGCATAGTCGCCGGCCTGCAAGGCACTGACAGCCTTGCGATAGTCACGCTGAACGCGTGCCGGAGCCTGAACCTGCGTCGAATCGGCGGCGCTGCCCGCAACCTGCATCAGCGAGCTCGCGGAACAGCCCCCGAGCAGCGCGGGCAACAGCAGGCATAGGACTGTCAGGTTCTTATAAAAGGGTCGCAACATGCTCTTCTGCCTTTTCGTATTTGGCGAAGCGCGCCGGCATTAATTCCGCCAGTCGCGCAAAACTGCGGGCCACCCAGTCGTCGTACACACCTTCGACGGATCGCGTTGCATTCAGCGTAAACAGCTCAATGGCTTTCTCTTCGAATGGGAAGGCCTGCTCCTCGAGCAGAATCTCGTATTGTTCGAGCTCTTCTTCGTTCAGTTCGGGCGGCCGTTCGGAATCCATCAGACTGCTCCCCAGCAACTGATACAGCTCGGCAATGCGGTAGGTGGATTCGGTGGTTACGTCAGCCACGCCGTATGCGGCAGCGGCATCGTAGGCTGCCAGTGCAGCCTCCATGCGCTTTTTCTTCAGCTTGAGGCTGTCTGTCAGCGGCGCCTTCAGCTCCACCGCCACAAAGGCCAGTCGCGCCGGCTCGGCCAGTTCCAGCGTGGCGCGCGCCGCCAGCGTCCGGGTGCGTTCGCTGCGCTGGCTGCCGGCTTTGGCATCCGCATCAATAATATTTTGCAGCCAGTCGCTGCGATCCCGCAGGTCACCGGCCGCGCGCGCCAGGTCGGCCAGGCGCAACCGCACTTCTATGGATTCCGCCAGCGGTTGCGGGAAGCGCGCTACAAAATCCTTCCAGACGCGTCTGGCAGCAGCGAGATCGGTGGATTTCTCATACAGCTCGGCTGCGTTCCACAGCGCTTCCCGGTGCAGTTCATTGTCCGCCGACGCCATGGTGGCGATCGCCTCGTACTCGCGTGCTGAATCCCGGGCGCGACCCGCCTGCTGGTAAGCAACCGCCAGCTTCTGCGTGACCTCATCATTGCGCTGCGGGTCCTTGTACCCGGCCCGGTAGTGCGTCAGCACATCAATGGCCTGCTCCCACGCCTCGGCATTAATGAGCAAAGTGGCTGCATCAAACACGGCGTTGCCCCTGATATCCGACAGCGGTGCCGCGCTCTCAATACGCAAATAACCGGCGACAGCGCCGCTGACATCACCGCCGGCCTGGGCTGTTTCCGCCTGCCGGTAGATGGCGGCAGCGATGCGATCATCCAGTGCAGCGCCGCTGAGTTCCTTGTTACCCCCCAGCATCCGCAACTCACCATAGGCTCGCTCGGCGCGGGCGAAATGCTGCAGATCAAACAGACTGTGGGCGGCAACCGTCCATGCAACGCGACGCAGCTCCGGATCCCGGACCTGCTCGCGGCGGAGCAATTCACCGGCAACCACGGCCGCCGCAGCAAATTCAGCCGCAGCAAAGTAATTCTCGGCGGCCTTGGTCAGCACCGGGCCGGCCTGCTCATGCTGCGGAAAGGCGGTGGCAAAACGCAGCGATTCGCTAAGCTGGCGGGTTTGCCAGACCTCATGGTCAGTGCCCTGCAGGGTCGCCAGATGTTCGCGTGACGCCAGCAGCGCCGCGTAGCCGGCTTCGGCCGAGCGCGCATAGCCGGGATAGTGGTACGCCGCGCGCAGGTAGTAGTAGTTGGCGTCGGCAAATTGTCGCGACTCGGTCAGGATCTCGCCCAGCAGGAAACTGCGTTGTGCGGAATCGGGATCGTCAGGGAAGTAATCGAGAAAAAGTTTGTACCAGCCCGCTGCCCGCGCATAGGCGGCCGGTTTGCTGGTCTTTTGCGCTTCCGCATGATCGTGCTGCGCAAGATCGCTGAGATTTTGTTTCAGCGCCGCGATCACTTCGCTGCGTTCAGCCGGCTGATGAAACGACCAGTAATCACGATCCAGCCCGTAGGCATTAACAAAATCTTCTTTGGCGCTCAGCACCAGACTCGGAAAACGCCCGGCACGATAGGCATCAATCGCGCGTGTGGAAATGGCCGGTGCCTGCGCATGGAAGGGTTCGCGCTTGACGAAGCCCTCGTAGGTGGCGGCGGCATCGAGGTAACGCTCTTTGTCCAGATACAGGTCGCCCAGGCTGTTATAGAGCAGCCAGGCGGAATCACCGCGCTGCCGCGCCGTCAGGTACGCGTCAATCGTGGCGGGGCCGTCCAGATAGGAAAAGCTCAGGCTCAGCACCCTGAGTGTGTCGTCCAGCAGTTCGCGCTCCGGACGACTCAGCTTGTCGGTCAGCGTCAGTTCCGAAGCATCCGGCCTTTGCTGCACGGCGGCCGCCGCAAGCCGCAGATTCAGCAGGTCCAGAAATGCATTAATGCCGGCGTCATACTCGGCCTGCTTGAACTGCGTCCAGCCATATTTGTATAGCGATTGCTGGTAGTACTCGGAAGCATTTTCGAAACGCAGTACCGCAGCAAAGGCTTCGCCGGCTTCGTAATACTGCTTGCGGGCAAACAGCATTTCGCCGCGACGAAATTCCGCTTCGTCGAGGTAACTGCTCTGCGGATATTCCGCCACCAGCCGATCCAGCACCGGCAGCGCATCTTCCGGCCGGCCGGCGCTTTCATAGGCCCGCGCCAGCTGATACATCACGCGGTCGGCCTTGCCATAGCCCTCATATTTGTCGAGCAGTTGTTCGTAAAGGCGGATGGCATCCTCGTGAAAGGCCATCGCTGCTGCGTAAGCCGGGTCATCAATGTTGGCGGCCTCGCCTGCTTCGAGGTTCAGGTCACCGAGCCGGCGCATCGCCTCAAGGCGGGTCTCCGGGTCGCCTTCCGGTAATTCCAGGTAACGCCGGTATTGCTCGAGCACGGTGCGGTTGTCGACCTCCAGCGGCGTCGCGTCCGGGATTATTACTGCGCGTTCCTGCAGTGACTCAATGGTTTCGACATCGCTGAGCCGGTCGCCAGCGCCGCCGGCGAACGGATTCAGCCAGCCCACCATGGCGAGTTTGATGAACACTGACGCAGCCATACTATTGGCCCTCACTGTTCATGGCGGCCAGCCGGTCGTAGATGGATGCCAGCGCGAACCGCGCCTGGGCGCGATATGTCAGCAGCCGCTGCTTCTGGCCGTTGAGCTCACCAAGGGCAAGCTCATTCAGATAGTCTTCGTAGTCACGCATGGCGACTGCGAGCCGGGCACGACTGCTGTCGAGCCGTCCCTGCAGTCGCTGAATGCGGGCGGCAAAGCTGTCGACGGTTCCGTCCAGCGACGTCGTTGCGCTATTCACCGAGGCGAAGCTCGCATCCGTCTGGGCCAGCAATTGCGCCAGTTGCGCATTGCGCTGTTGCTGCTGCCACAGGCGCAGCTTGTAGTCGCGGTCCATGTTCCATTGCAGCAGGCCCTTGAGCACGCGGTGCTTGTGCGCCTGCTCGGCATGCTCCGCAAGCGTCAGGGCGGGATTGCTTTCCAGCGCGACCAGTCGCTGCCAGGCATCCAGTTCTTCGGTCGTTGCCAGCGCCACGATGTCACGTTCCTGTGCAGCCTGGCTGGTGCGCTCAACAATTGCCGCATAGGAATTGCGCAGGGCCGCCTGATCGAATTCCGTCATGCGCGCCTGCAGCTCCGGCAACCGCTCGGCATAGGCGATCTCGCGGGTAGCCAGCATGTCGCGATAGGCATCGAGCTTGTCGCTCCAGTTGCCCAGATGCCGGTCGAGCTGCACCAGATCACGATAACTCTTCAGTGCTTCATGGAAACGATGATCGGCAATGGTAAAAAACAGGTAACGCGAACGTTCATCGTCTGGCAGTTTGGCGAGTTGCCAGTACCAGCCTTCGACCCGGGACTCGTCATTCGTCAGCAGGCTGTTTATCAGGCGGCCTGCATCGGCATCAACGATGGCGCTGTCGAGACGGTTCAATTCGACTGCGTAAATATCGAGAGCACGGGCGTAGTGGTCCGCGGCCTGCGGTTCGGCACCCAGTTGGGCAAAAGCATAGGGAATGGCCAGCAGTGATTCCTGCACAGCACTGTCGAGCAAATCCCGGCTGCCAAGCTCCAGCCACGCTGCCAGGGCGGCCTGATAATTCTGTTCCGCCGACCAGGCCCAGCCGGCGCCAAGCAGCGCCTTGGCCGAAAACGGCCCGTTCAGGCGCACGCGCTGCAATACGGGCTTGGCATCGCCCTGCAGTTCGGCCTGCAGGTAGGCAAAACCGAGCGCAACATTGGCGCGGTCACGCAGTGCGCGCAACTCTTCAGTCGGGGCGAGCATGGTGCCGATACGATCCAGTAACCGGGCACCCAGTTGCAGTTCGCCCAGTCTGACCAGCGCAACACCGGTGTTGTAGCTGGCAAAAGCGGCCCAATCCCCGGTTCCGCTAAAGGCCTCCAGCAATTGCACGGCATCGGCAAAGCGGCCCTGATCCATGTACAGGCGCGCCAGCAGATCATACCGTTCGGCTTCCAGTTCCTCAGGCAGTGCCGCGGTTATGCTTTCCAACGCCTGCTCTGCTGCGCTGAGGTAACCGCGCTGATAGCGCACCTTGCCGAGATAGAACCAGGCGCGGTTACGCACAGCCGGATCGTCCGTCACTGCCAGCAGATTTTCGAACACTTTGCCGGCTTCGACATGCTGACCCCACGAAAGCAGCAAACCACCGCGCAGCAATTCGGCGTCATAGGCATGGTTATCAACACGCTGTTGCGATTGCGCGGTGACGAGGTGCGACAGCGCGGTGAAATGCTCCTGCTGGAAGAAGTGAAACAGCACTTCACCGTAGTGCGGATCGCGCACCACCGTGCCGTCCTGGGCGGCTGCGGCCGCCGGGCCCGCGTAACACAGCAAAACTGCTGCCGCAGCAGCAGATTGCAGAACTGGTTTTAAGCGCGTGACAAACACCCGGTAATCCCTATTCCCATTCGCGGACAACAAACTCCGGCTGCAGCTTGCTGGCACGGTCGGATATGCGCAGTTCGACAAACTTGGCGCCGATAGCCTTGTCAAACGTCAGCGTCGCCCCACGGCGGTAGTCCCGCTCGTGCGGGCCTTCACCCGTGAAAACGGCGACCAACTCATGCTCGCCGACTTTGAGATTGCCCTGAAAAATCTGGTGCACCCCGCCACGATGCAACGCTTTGACCTCGCGTTCGGTGTACAGGTAATTGCTGACATCCTTGCCGTTCAGGGTCAGTTCGATGGAATCGAGGGCAAAGTATTCCCCCACATCCATGGACACAAAAACCGACACCTGGGTATTGGCGGGGTACAGCAGCTCTTCCTCCAGCACGAACAGTTCGCGATTGAGATCGAGCACCGCCTTTTTTAGCGACTGGGTTTGCTGATCGAGTGCCGCCATGCCGCCTGCTGCCGCGAGCGGCTCGCTGGCAGCAATTGGCCCTGCCAGTGCGACTGCCAGTACGCCGATGATGACGCGGGGGATTTGCCTGAACATATCTATGTCACCTTTGGAATATTCATCGTTTCACTGCGCCAGCAGCGCCGCAACGTCCGCCTGCAGCTGTCGGGCGGTTTCTGCTTTGGCACCCTGACGGACCGAATGCACAGTGCCTGCGCGATCTATAACCAGTGTCACGGGCAGCCGAGCGAGGTCGTAGTCGCGGCTGACTTGCTGGCGGGCATCCAGCAACAGGGGGAAATCTATGGTCTGCTCTGCAAGCAATTCGCGGACATGCTCCGGGTCACCCTCGACATCAACGGCGAGCACCTGAATATCAGCACTGGCATGCCGGGCCTGCAGCTCGTTTAACAATGGCAACAGGTTGTTGCACTTGCCGCACCAGTCGGAACGGAAACTTAGAACAACTACCTGACTGCGGTATTCACTAATGCGAATGTTGCCGTGCTGAGCACTGCGCAGGGCGAAATCAGGCGCGACAGCGCCAATTAATTCGTCGGGAGAGGCGTTAACGGGTGACGCAAACAACAACATCGCCAGCGCAGCAACGCGACTGCCACATCGCAGCGCTGCATGCAGACGCAACTTGTCTGTCAAAGGATTCATTTCCCGCACACCCAAGCAACAACGCGCTGTTTACGGCCGCCCGACCGTCTCGCGCACTGTGTAATGGTCGCAGGGATACCGCCCTATTCCTGTGACGCCGGTCACGCTTCGGAGCGGGTTATGGAAAGGAATCGGGCCCGCAGGCCCCGAGTTTCGGCGCCTGCGGGCCCGCTACCGGCATCAGTCGCCGAATTTCACTCGCCACCCGCCATACAGCTGGCTACCCGGTGTGTTGTAGGCAAATACCTCTTCGTAGTCTTCGTCAAAAACATTGGTGCCGCGCACGAAAACACTGAGGTTGCCGCTGAGCCGCGCTTCCGCGGTAAATCCCACCAGCCAGTAGTGGTTAAGTTTTTCAATCAGCGCCGGGAACGCGATGAAATGCTGATCATTGCGCGAACCGCCGTAATCAGCGGTTAAAGTCAGGCGCAGCCTGTCAGCGGCAGAACTCAGGTTGGCCCACACTCCGCCGCTGTGCCGCGGCGTGCGGTATTCACGAATCGCTATGCCGGCCCCGTCTTTCTGTTTCGAGCTGAGCAGGGTGTAACTGACACCGGCTGCGAATCGTCGGTTCGGCGTCCAGGTAGAAGCCAGCTCCAGGCCGTTGCGGCGGCTTTTTCCCGACCGGTTAACGGCAGTAAACATTCCGCTACCGCCGTCAAAAAAGAATCCGTCAATTTCATCCCGCAAATCCTGGTGAAATACCGTCAGCTCTGTCTGCAGTTTGCCGGCGGCAAAGCTGCGGTCTATCCCTGCTTCATAGGACAGGGATTTCTCCGGTTTAAGATCCGGATTGCCGAGAAACTGATCCGGCGTATAGCCAAAGCGCTCAATAAAGCTCGGATTCTTGCGGCCGGTGCCAATACCGGCACGCAGTTTGGTTGCTGCGCCCAGCTCCCAGGCCAGCGACAGCCGGCCGGACAATGCGGAGTCGAAATCACTGTTGTCATCGTAGCGCAGGCTGACCAGCCAGCTCAGGTCACCGCTGAGACCCTGGTAGTCGGCAACAAAGCTGTTGATGTCGGTATCCTGATCCTGATTCGGATCGCCGAACATCGACACCGGCCCGCGCTGCTGAAAATCCGTTTGCTCGCGCTCTATCACCAGTGACAGCATGTCGTCACCGCGAGATATGTCCGCCTGCACAGCCAGCGTAAGGCGGTCCGAACGCGTCGCATTGCTGTTCGCGCCGGCGCTGAAAAAGCGGTTGTCAGAATCGAACCAGGCCACCGTGCCGGTCAATGCAATATTGTCATTCTGCAGGGCTGTTCGCCCGGACAGCCGCGCGTTCAGTGTCTGACTGTCGGTAGCTTCGTTCGCGTCCACCGGCTGGGTTGTGAAAGCATCAGTCTGCACAAAGGCATCGACGACACGCAGCCTGAATTTCAGCGACTGGCCCTTGCCGTTGTCATAGCCGGCCGCCAGCGATCCGGTTGTGGTGTCAGAGCCGTCCAGCTCGTTGCCGTCACGGGAGATATTCTCGCCGTCCGTTTTGACGCGCTCTGCGCCAGCGCTGATACTCCAGCTGTCGCGGCGCACACGGGCGCTGATGCCGCCGCCGGAACTGCGATTCGAGCCGGCCTCAACATAGCCGTCCACGCCGGCAGTCCGGCCGGCGGTGCGAGTAATGATATTAACCACACCGGCCAGCGCATCAGTGCCCCAGATCGCGCTTTGCGGACCACGCACGATTTCGATGCGCTCGATATTGCTGGTGGTTAGCTGTTCCCAGCGAAATTCATCGCCGGTAGCCGGGTCGTTGGCACGAATACCGTCTATCAGCACCAGCACATGATTGGCCTCGGAACCGCGCA
>CAYGKB010000080.1:0-8558 GCA_964350425.1 uncultured Chromatiaceae bacterium
GTATTCGAGATTGATGGCTACTATCAGCGCTCTATCGAAAACGGCATGGACCCGACTCACAATGAGTTCGTGCATCCTTCACAGGGCGCGCCAGCGCTTGATGAGGATCGCTTTGCCGTTAATGAACAGGAATGGGGCTGCGAGTTCCTGGCCGAATTCGGCGAGCTGAAGGACACCGAATCACACGACAAAGTAGTGGAGCGCGATACCACGGGCGACCTGAGCGCCGGCAGCCAGCATCTGGGCCCGAACCACATGCTCACGACCATCAACATTCCCGGCGGATATTGCTTTATGCAGTATTTTTACGAGGCACCGTTATCAGACCGTCGCACGCGCATATTCTTCGTCAACAACCGCAACAATACCCTCGATGCCGCGGCCGATGATGGTATCAACGGTCAGTTCATGAAAGTGGCACATGAAGATCGCGTGGTTATTGAAGGTCTGTATCCCAAGCGGACTCCCGACAATCTGACCAAGGAACTGATGACTTCATCCGATGCTGCCGTGGTCAAATACCGTGAGTATCTGGCGGAATGGGACAAAAAGGGCTGGGCCATCGACATGAAAACCATGCAGGCGAATGAAGGCGACATCGCCTACGCCATTCCCTGCCCGGCGCGGCGCCAGTCAGGCAACTGGATTCTGGACCCGATACCGTTGCTGGCGCCACAGTCCTGACGGGCAAACGCGGCAGCAGGGAGAACAGCATATGTACATGAATTTCTGGTATCCGGCATGCACCGGCGCCGAGCTGCAGGACAAACCCCTGCAATTGACCATGCTGGGCCTGCCGTTTGCTGCGTTTCGCGATTCGCAGGGGCAGGCGCATGTTGTCAGTGACACCTGCATCCATCGCGGCGGCTCACTCGGCAAAGGCTGGATAGAAAAAGACTGTATCGTCTGTCCCTACCATGGCTGGCAATACGCCGGGGACGGCCAGTGCACCCTCATACCGTCGCAGAAGAAAGGCAAGACACCGTCGCGCGCCAAAATTGACAGCTATCCCGTCGAGGAAAAATACGGCATCGTCTTCGCCTTCCTTGGCGATCTGCCGGAAGCAGAACGTCCGCCGGTGTTCGAAATTTCCGAATGGGGCCAGGAAGGCTGGCGCGCCGGCGAACCTACCTGGCGCGATATGAACTGCTACTACGAGCGCTCGGTGGAAAACGGACTGGACCCCTACCACAACGAGTTCGTCCATCCTTCACAGGGATTGCCGCGCATAATCCCTGAGACTACCGTTATCACCGAGATGGACTGGGGCACGCATTTTATTGCCCGTTTCGGCGAACTCGCGGAAAAACAGTCCGGCCAGGACGAGCTCAGCGTCATCGAAGACCAGCTGCGTGCCGGCTCGCTATATCACGGTCCCAATACACTCATCACCGACATTCATTTCAATGCTGAGAACGCATTCATTCAGTACGGTTTTGAAACGCCGATTGATATGAACACCACCCGCGTGTTCCTGGTAAACATGCGCAACTGCATGCTGGATCCCGAGCTCGATGAACGGGTAAAGGAAATCAATGCAGGCGTGGCGGACGAGGATGCCGTCATTCTCGAAAACCTCTGGCCCGTGCGCACACCGGAAACCACCACCAAGGAGTTGCTGACCGAGGGCGACGAAATGGTGGTGCGCTACCGCCGGCATTTACAGGAATGGACGGACAAAGGCTGGCAGCTGGATACGCGGACGCTGGCCCGTCACGACGGTGATGTCGCCTACGCCATCCCCTGTCCGGCGCGGCGAAATTCCGGCAACTGGATACTCGACGCAGCGCCCCGCCGGTAGTCAGCAGCGTGGTGTAGAATCATCCTTCGTGTACCAATTTGCGGGGGAGCAAGAATGCACACGGCAGCCGAGATTCTGCGCGAAAAAGGCAGTCAGGTCTGGTCCATAGCACCCGACGTCGCCATCATTGAGGCTTTGCGCACCATGGCCGAAAAAAGCGTCGGCGCCCTGCTGGTTATGGACGATGGCAAGCTGGTTGGCATTGTTACCGAACGTGACTATGCCCGCAAAGTGGCGCTGGAAGAGCGTTCGTCGCGCCAGTCGCTGGTGCGGGAAATCATGTCCACGCGCGTCCTGTGTGTGCGGCCGGATCAAACAGTGCAGGAATGCATGGCGCTGATGAGTGACAAGCGCGCCCGCCATTTGCCGGTCCTGGAGCAGAAACAGGTTATCGGCGTGATTTCCATCGGTGACCTGGTCAAAGCGATCATTGCCGAGCAACAGTTCGAGATCGAGCAGTTGCAGTACTACATCAACCACTAGTCCACGCCCGCCCCCGCGGCAGTCGCCGCAGCCGGCTGCCGCAGGCCATTGCTGCTGCGCGGCAAAATTTCGCGCCGCGCGAATCCGCCCGCCGGCTGCAGCGAATACATAGCTGATACCACCGTCCGTTCACGATTCCCTGCCGGGCAGGGCAATTACGGGCCCACTGCGGGGTGCAGCCAGACATGACAGCGCTAAAACGAATCGGCAACTCAGTGCTCGGCAATAAGCCGCGCCTCATCATTTTCATCGCGCTAGTGCTGGCGGTAGGTCTGGTCATGTCCCGACCGGAACGGGCACCTGTCGAGATCCCGGAAAAGGTCTGGCCGGTGAATGTGCAGGTCGCCGCTCCTTCCAGCCGGGCGCCCACAGTAGAACTCTACGGCACCGTGCTGTCGCCCCAGGACGCTGAGTTAAGCGCCGCTATTGAAGCCGATGTGCTGGAAATTCTGGCGCTTGAAGGCAGCTCCGTACAGGCCGGTGACTTGCTGGCAAGGCTGGACTCCCGCGATGCGGAACTCGAACTCGCCGAGCGCGAAGCCGGTCTTATGGAAGCGTCTGCAACCCTTGAGCTCGCCAGGCGCAAACTCGATAAAAGCCGCAGAGCTCTGGCCCGCGAGCAGGAGCTGCTGGCTATCACCGCGAGCAAATCAAGTCGCGCGGAGGAACTGTTTGCCGAAGACCTGCTGTCACAGGCAGATGTGGAAACCACCCAGGAAAACTACAAACGCCAGCAGCTAGCCCTGAATCAGAGCGAACTGGCCGTTGAAGAAACTCGCATCAGCATCCTGCAACTGCAGGCGCAGCTCGACAAGGCCACTGCGCAGCGCGATCGCGCCGCTCTGCGCGTTGAACGCAGCCTGATACGGGCGCCTTTCGATGGCGTGGTTTCAGAGCTTACTGCCTCAGTTGGCGACAGATTGCGGCCGGGCGACAAGATTATGCGACTGCAAAATCCCGCCAGCCTGGAGATACGGGCGCAGATTCCGTCACGCTTTGCCGAGGATGTGGCCGAAGCTCTGAACGATGCTGCAGTGGCTGCGCGCATCGACCTTGAAGGCAAGCTGTTTGCCGGCGAACTGGTGCGACTGGCCGGCCAGACCCGTGCCGGCAGCGGCGGCGTTGACAGCTTCGTACGGTTGCAGAACAAAGATATCGGCCTGCGCCTTGGGGCAACGGTACGTGTACTGATTGATTTGCCTGCCGTTGACGGCACGGTCAGCGTGCCGGCTGAAGCACTCTATGGCCAGAACCGCATCTACCGCGCGGTCGACAGCCGGCTGGAAATGCTGACGGTGGAAAAAGTCGGTGAACGTCTTAACGGCGATGGCTCCGCCGAGGTGCTGGTGAAAAGCGAAAAGCTTACGGACGGTGATCTGATTGTCGTTACCAAGCTCGCCAATGCCACTGACGGGCTGCTGGTGGAGCCCCTGCTTGAAAGCAATACGCAATCTGCGGCCGCGCCGACGGCACCGCGAGTTTCGCTCAACACTACCGCACGACAGGGAGGCTAGGTTCGGTGCGTAATCTCATCAATACATTTGTAAAGCATCCGGTAGCCCCCAATCTGGCGATGCTGATTATGATCGTTGCCGGCCTCTGGGCCATGAGTCAGCTGACTCGCCAGTTGTTACCGACCTTCGCGCTTAACATTATTACAGTTAACGTGGCGTGGACCGGAGCTGCCGCGGAAGACATCGAATCGCTGATCACCCAGCCGATTGAAGACGAATTGCTGGGTCTGGACGAACTGAAAAATCTGAAATCCACCTCCCGTGACGGACGGGCGCAACTGACCCTGGAGTTTCCGGAAGGTGCCGACATGGGAGGCACGCTGGACCGCGTCAAAGAGCGCGTGGCGCAGATTCGCAATCTGCCGGCCACGGCCGATGAACCTGAAATTGAACTGGCCGCTCGCAGTGAACCGGTGGCAAAAATGCTTGTTAGCGGGTTGCCTATTAACCAGCTGCGACCGGTGGTCAGGGAACTGGAAAGAGACCTGCGCTCCCGAGGACTGACGCGTCTCGAAATTGAAGGCCTGCCCGCAGAGGAAATTTCCGTTGAAGTCTCCAGTGCCAGCCTCAATGAGCTGGGGCTGACCCTGCAGGACATTGCCGGGAAAATGCGCGGCGCCAGCGCAGACGTACCCGCGGGCAGTATCGGTAACAGCGATGTCAGCCGACAACTGCGCAGTCTGGATAAGAAGCGCTCAGTGGAAGGATTTTATGATCTGCCGGTGTACGCAGATGAGACTGGCCGTGTTCTGCGCCTCGGTGATATCGCCAGCATCTCCCGCAATGAGATCCCGGAACAGGCTGCCATATTTATTGATGGTCAGCCGACTGTGCAGATTCAGATCCGCCGCTCGGAAAATGACGATGCGATAGATGTAGCCAACAAGCTGTATCGCTGGGCAGAGGACGTGAAACCTGCTCTGCCGGCCGGGGTTGAAATCGAGTTCTTCGATGAGGAATGGCGACTCGTTGACGAACGTATTGACCTGATGGTCAGCAACGCATTGAGCGGGCTGCTGCTGGTTTTGGTGGCGCTGTTTATTTTTCTGAATGCACGGGTTGCCGCGTGGGTCGCAATCGGTATTCCGGTGTCGGTGCTGGCCGCACTCGTGGCGCTGTATGCACTCGGCGGCTCAATAAACATGATCGCGCTGTTCGCCATGATCATGACGCTGGGCATTATTGTTGATGACGCCATCGTGGTAGCCGAGGAAGCGGTTACGCAGTATCAGCAGGGCGAAGGCCCACTCTCCGCCGCTCGTAAGGCCGCCAACCGCATGTTCGCCCCTGTCACAGCAGCATCGCTGACCACCATCGCAGCCTTTATTCCGCTGCTCGCTCTGGAGGGGGTAACCGGCTCCATTCTGTTTTCCATACCTCTCATTGTTATTTGCGTGGTCATTGCATCACTGATCGAGTGCTTTTTTGTTTTACCGGGTCACTTGCGTCATTCCTTGCAGGGCGTGGCCGCGCGCAAACCGCATCCGTGGCGGCGACGTTTCGATATTGCATTCGATCGCTTCCGCAACGAAACCATCCGGCACCTCATGGAAGCCTCCATCCGTAATCGCAGTACGACGGTGGCTCTGGCATTTGCCGGCATAATCGTGTCGCTCGGCCTGCTGCTGGGTGGCCGCATTGGCTTCACCTTTTTCCCGCAACCCGAAGGTACCAGCGTGGTGGCCAATGCACGCTTCGTAGCGGGTTCGCCGCAGCAGCGCGTGAATGACTTTTTGCGCGACACCGAAGTGGCTGCTCGCCAGGTCGAAAGTGAAAGCGGCGAAAAACTGATCAGCTTTATCATCACCAATCAGGGCAAATTTAGGGGCGCCACCGAAGCCAGCAATGTCGGCCATCTGCTCATTGAGCTAGTGGCGCCTGAGCAGCGCAGCCTGAGCAACAAAGAGTTTATTCGCGCGGTTCAAGGCCGCGTCAGTAAGCCACCGGGACTGGAAGTCTTTTTAATGACCAGTTCGACGGTCGGTCCTCACGGCACTGACATAGAAGTCAGTTTTACCGGTGCCGATGCTCTGACACTTAAAGCGGCGGCTGAAGACCTGAAGCGATCGCTGACACTGTATGAGGGTGTTAGCGGAATTGCCGATGACACCACCTTCGGCAAGGAGCAGCTGATCTACACGCTTTCCCCAACCGGCACGGCCATTGGCCTGACCAGCGAAAACCTGGGCGGTCAATTGCGTGCAGCTTTTGACGGCGAACTCATACAACTGTTCCAGCAGGACGGTGAACAAATCGAAGTCAGGCTGCGGCTTGCTGAAAACGAGCGGGATTCGCTGCGCGTGCTGGAATCCGTGCCTATTCTCAGTCCCAGCGGCGAACAATCCACGCTGTCGAACGTGGCTGATCTGGAATACCGCAACGGTTTTGATTCGCTGTTGCGCACCCAGGGTCAATTGGCCGTTACCGTCACCGCGTCAGTGGACCGTCGGCTTAACAACAGCAATGCCCTGCGCGCTCAGCTGGCGCGCGATGTGTTGCCAAGGATAGAACGCGAATATGGTGTCAACTGGGCATATGCTGGTGAGGCCGCTGATCAGAGCGAAGGCCTTAGCGAAATTGGTTTGGCTTTGCCGCTGGCATTCTTTTTCGTCTACATCATTCTGGCCTGGGTCTTCGAATCTTACAGCTGGCCCCTGGCGGTGCTGTCGATCATTCCCTTTGGCATCGTCGGGGCATTATTTGGCCATTGGGTTACCGGCTTCGACCTGACCATGCTGTCTATCTTTGGTCTGTTTGGCGTATCCGGGATTGTCATCAATGACTCAATAATCCTGGTCTCCGTCTACAAGGAACTGCGCGAAAAAGGAATAGAGCCTGCGCAGGCTGCAGTGGATGCAGGGCTACGGCGCTTCCGCGCTGTGATGCTGACGTCGCTCACGACAGTGCTGGGCATTCTGCCGCTGCTGTTCGAAACCGCGCTGCAGGCACAGTTCCTTAAGCCCATGATCATATCGCTGGGCTTCGGACTCGCATTCGGCACTTTTATCGTGCTGTTTCTGTTGCCTGCCATGCTGGTAAGCATCGAACGCATGCGCCGGAAACTGATGCTGTTGAGCAGCCGTTTTCCGCAGGTCGAAAGAATTTTTGCAGCGGATGCGCTGCGCAACACGTTTGGAGATCCCGTCACTCAACGAGTTCCGCCGGAAGGCGGCAGGAAGCAGGCCGGCGCAGCCGGTCAGGAAGGCTAGATAATGGATGCAAACCCGATAGCAGCCAGAACGCTCGAAGATCAGGCCGCCCTGCTGGCGGACTCGGCATGCGACATTTTTCTGCGCACTGATGCCGATGAGCAAAGCTGGTCACAGGAAATCCGCGACGAATGGTCGCATCATTTCCGGCAACGGATACTGGAACTGTCCGCGGCGCTGGCGACCGGCGAGAAGGCTTTGTTTACTTCGCGCGTGTTGTGGTCACGTCAGGCCCTGCATGCGCGCATGCAGGATCGCATTCCGCTGGGCAAGACGCTGCACAGTCTGCGCTCGGCCCTGATCGAACAGCTCCCCGACGACGTCATCCGCGATGCTCTGGTCTGCATAGATCAGGCCATCAAGGAGTATCAGTATGATCTTCCCGAGGAACAGGTCTCCAGTCTCGATCCTTCGATTCCGAATCAGCGGCTGGCGCTGCTTTACCTGCAGGCTGCGCTGGAAGGCAATACACACCAGGCGATGGCCACAGTTCTGGACGCAATCGGCGAACACATGACCCATGCCGAAGCGATCACCGAGGTGCTGCTGCCGGCGCAGCATGAAGTCGGTCATCTCTGGCATATTGACCACATCACCATCGCCGAAGAACATCTGGTGACGACGACGACGCAGCGGTTGATGGCGGTGCTCGTTGATCGCGCCGAGAGCAGACCGGACAGCGGTAAAACTGCGGTTGCAGCATCCATATCCGGTAATGTGCACGATATCGGCATTCGCGCTATTGGCTACCTGATGGAGCTTGACGGCTGGCGTACCATCTATCTCGGATCCGATGTACCGCGCAATGATCTGCCGGCGGCGATCCATTTTTACAATGCCGATGTTGCAATGCTATCGGTTGCCCTGAGTTCCCAGTTACCGAAACTGCAGCAGAGTATTGCCGCGATTCGCAGCCTGTGCGAGCACGCACCGAAAATTATTGTCGGTGGTGGCGCTTTCGGTGAGGCGCCCAACGTCTGGCGCGCGCTGGGCGCTGACGGCCATGCGCCGAATGCCGAATCAGCGGTGCGACTGGCCAATGAACTGACCAGTACACTGGCGCATCATTGATACGCTAGCCAGCCGCCTGCTTGACGCTTAACTGATCGAAAGTCTGCACGAGCAATTCGGGGGGCTGAGCCCCGGAAAGTCCATACTTTTCATCGAGTACAAAAAACGGCACGCCGCTGACGCCGCGCTGCTTGGCGAACTCGATCTGCGCCTGCACCGCTGCTTCGTCGGCGCCAGCCGCAAGCTTTTGGCGCACCGCCTCACCATCCATACCCGCACCGACCGCTATGCCGACGAGCGTATCGTGATCGCCGATGTCGGCGCATTCCACGTGATGCGCCGCAAATAGGCGCTCAATAACAACATCCGTATCAACCCCGGGGTCAGCAGCAGCCCAGGAAGCCAACACATGGGCGGACAGAGTATTCGGCGACATGGCATCAGGACTGCTGCCAAATGCTATGCCCTCTGCCTCACCGGTCAGACGCATACTGTCCATAATCTGCGCCGCACGCTGCGCACCGAAGATTTCCTCGTAAT
>CAYGKB010000081.1:0-8461 GCA_964350425.1 uncultured Chromatiaceae bacterium
CCGGCTGGGCTGCCGCAGTCATTCTGGGCATCATTGCGCTGTCACTGGTGGTGACTTTCGGCAATATCGATACCGGGTTTACACCTACGGGCACCGCTATCGTTGTGAATGGCGAGGAAGTTTCTGTCAATGAATTTCGTACTCTGTATCAGCAGCAAAGGCAGGAGTGGGAAAGTAATTTTCAGGCGCAGATACCTGAAGAGCTTGCCAGCAGTATGTTTGACTCGGTTATTGATACTTTGGTCCGAAATCGGGCTATTACACAGTATGTAGAAGATCAGGGTTACCGAATTACCGACCTCGACTTGATAGACTCGATTCGCTTGAATCCCGCTTTCCAGGTGGGCGGCCGGTTTTCTCAGCCGGCATATGAGCAATTGCTTTCTTCTCAGGGCTATACACCGCAGCGATTTGAGTACGAGCAGCGCCGCACCTTAGAGATGCGTCAATATGCTGAAGGGGTTGCGCTAACGGCGTTTTACACGCCATCAGAATTCCGCCGCTATATAGCCCTGGATGCCGAGAGCCGCAATGTCGAGTATGCACTGCTGCCTGCAGCGGAGTGGTCCGGCGAGGTGCAGGTTTCTGCCGAAGCAATAGCCGAACGTTACGAGCAGAACAAAAGTTTTTTTCGTAGCGACGAAACTGTATCGCTTGAGTACATCGAAGTTGATTACGCAAGCCTGCTCGCCGACACTGAGGTTAGTGACGCGGATGCGCGCAGTTATTTCGATGCCAATCCGCAGGAATTCCGTGGGCCCGACGACAGGCAGGTCAGTCATATTCTGATCGCAGGCACTGATGATGCTGCTGCCCAAAAGGCCCAGCAGGTAAGCGCCGAGTTGTCGGCTGGCGCATCATTCGATGAGTTGGCGGCGCAGTATTCTGACGATACGGCCTCCGCCAATCGCGGCGGCAGCCTCGGCTGGCTGGGTGCTGGCGACGCTCCGGCACAGGAGTTTGAAGCGGCCATGATGGCGCTGACTGTTCCTGGCGAGATTTCCGCACCGGTTCAGACTGAGTTTGGCTACCATTTGATTCGCCTTGACGCTACGCGTGAAGGCAATAATCTTAACTATGCTCAGGTGGCCGATGAATTGCGCAGCAGGTTGCGGGAAGATCGTGCCGCCGATCGCTACGCTGAATTGCTGGACGAACTCGATGACCGGGCGCTGGAAAGTCTCGATGGTCTGCAGCCTGTAGCTGAAGCCATGGGTCTGGAATTGCAAACACTGGAAGGCTTTTCCCGCAGCGGCGGTGGCAAACTGGGATTTGATCCGTCATTGGTTGATACTGCGTTCAGTCTTGAAGTGCTTGAGGACGGTGAGAACAGTCCGGTGGTCGCGCTGCCGGATGGCCGCGCAGTGGTATTGCGTGTCACCTCGCATCAGCCGTCGGCTATCAGGCCGTTGGAAGAGGTGGAAGAAGAAATTCGCGCGGCGCTGGTTCAGGAAGAGGCCATCGCTGTTGGTGCTGTCGCGACAGCAAAGATGATTGAGCAACTCAACCAGGGGGCTGCCGCAGCCGAGGTATTGCCGGAAAGTGTTAGCCTTATTGGCGTTGAAAACCTGCGTCGCGGCGATTCCGGCGTACCGACTGAGCTGACTGCCGCCATTTTTCGCGCACCGAAGGTTATGACCGGGCCGTCAGCCTGGCAAAGCAAGCTACTGGCATCGGGCGATTTCGCACTGTTTCGAATTACTGCCGTCACTGAAGGCCGCCCCGAAAACTACAGCCTGGAGGATCGTGACCAGCGCAAACGGCAACTGGGATTGCGGCTCGGCAACGGGCAGATAAATGCGGTTGTCGAAAACCTCATTGCCGAGACCAAAGTGCAGGTCCAGCCTGACCTGCGGGAAAACATTCTGGGCACCGCACAGTAGCCTCAACCGGCGCAGCTATTTATGAAGCTGAAACTCCACTGGCAGATAGCACTGGCGATTCTGCTGGGGGCATTGTGTGGCCGGCTGACCGGGGTTGATGGCAGTCTCGTCGGTATAGTTTTCTATGATGTGTTCGAGTTCTTCGGCACGCTGTTTCTGAACGCGCTCAAGATGCTGATTGTGCCGCTGATCGCATCGTCCATTATTGTCGGCGTGGCAGGACTCGGTTCTTCAAGCCATATCGGTCGGCTGAGCGGCAAAACCCTGGGTTTTTATGTGCTGACTACGCTCAGTGCTGTATTGCTCGGGCTGGTGCTGATGAATCTTTTCAGGCCCGGCGAGATCGACGGCGAACCGGTGCGCGAAATGCTGGCTCTGGAACTGGGGGCAGAACAGGTTTCGGCGCAGGTGACCGACAAGGGTGCGGGCGATATTGTTGCCGTGCTGCTCAGAGCTGTGCCGCCGAATATTGTTGCCGCAGCAGCCGACGGTCAGCTGTTGGGAATCATTGTGTTCTGCATGCTGTTCGGTTTTTTCATGACCCGCCTCGAACACGATTTTGCTGAGCCGCTGATGAGTTTCTGGTCCGGCGTTTTTCAGGTGATGATGCGCATGACCGAATGGGTGATGTTATTTGCCCCGATAGGTGTTTTTGCGCTGGTAGCCCGAGTGGTCGCCAAGACCGGATTCGATGCGGCTGCGCCGCTGCTGGTGTTTTCAGCGGTGGTGCTCCTGAGTCTGGCTGTCCATGCATTGATTACGCTGCCGCTGTTGTTAAAAACAGTGGCTCGGGTATCGCCGGTAACCTTCATAAGACAGGTCAGCCCTGCATTACTGACCGCGTTTTCCACTGCTTCATCGTCGGCGACCTTGCCGATCACCATGGAGCAAATGGAAAAAGAGGTGGGCGTCTCGAATAAGATAACCAGCTTTGTGTTGCCGCTGGGTGCGACCGTGAACATGAATGGTACTGCGCTGTATGAATGCGCCTCCGTACTGTTCATCGCGCAAGCTTACGGCGTGGAACTAAGCTTTGCCACTCAGCTACTGGTGGTTTTTACCGCGCTGGTAACTTCTATAGGCGTGGCCGGTATTCCTGCGGCATCACTGGTCGCCATAGCCATTATTCTCGCGGCCGTGGGGCTGCCGGTCGAGGCAATAGCGGTGTTATTTGTGTTTGACCGGGTTCTGGACATGGCCCGCACCAGCGTGAACGTCTTTGGTGATTGCTGCTGCACGGCCATTGTGGCGCGGCTGGAAGGCGAAAAATTTGTTGGCGAGGCCGACGAATCAAGGTGATTGCGCTCTGCGACCTGCGGGTCAGCGCTTGGCAATCACTTCTTCGTCTTCATCCACAGTAAAGCTCATGCCAACGGTACTGTAACCGCAGTCCACGTGCACGATTTCGCCGGTAATGCCGGCGGCAAGATCCGAGCACAGGAATGCGGTGGTGTTACCAACATCCTCAATTGTGACGTTCCGCCTTAACGGCGTACCGGCTTTGGCATGGGCCAGCAGTTTGCGGAAGTTGCCGACGCCGGACGCCGCCAGGGTCTTGATAGGCCCGGCGGAAATGCCGTTGACACGGATATTGCGCGGTCCCAGATCCGCCGCCATGAAGCGCACGCAGGCCTCCAGTGACGCTTTGGCGGGGCCCATCACGTTGTAATTAGGGATAGAGCGTTCGGCGCCGAGATAGCTCATTGTCAGCAGGGCGCCTCCCGGGCGCAGCATAGGCAGAGCTTCCTTTGCCATGGCGGCAAAACTGTAGGCACTGATGTCGTGGGCGATCTGGAAACCCTCTCGCGTCACCGATTCCACGAATGTACCTGCAAGGCATTCCTTGGGGGCAAACCCGACCGCATGAATAATGCTGTCAAACTCCGGCCATTCGCTGCGCAGATCCCGGAACGCGGCTTCTATTTCGGCATCGCTGGAGACATCCAGCGGCAGCGCGATGTCAGAGCCCAGTTCAGCAGCAAAACCGGTTACGCGGTCTTTCAGCTTGTCGTTCTGGTAGGTGAACGCCAGTTCCGCACCCTCGCGGTGCATGGCGGCCGCCACGCCCCAAGCGATGGAACGTTTGCTGGCCACGCCTACAATCAAGGCCCGTTTACCGGAAAGAAAACCCATGCTTGCCCCTGCTGTCTGATCTGGAATGCGGTTTATTAGGCCTATTTTGCGCCTTTCATTCAAGCCAAATTTAGCTGCGCAGGCCTTGCGCTACACCGTGAAACGTACCTCGGGTATGATGTTCCGGCGGGTTATGGCTGTGGGGTACAGCGTGCAGGACGGTTGGCTGAACAGTAAAGCAGGGCAGGCTCTTTTTGCGCAGGAGTGCCGACTGGCAGGAACTGTGCTGGAGCGCGTGTTCGGCGATCAGATTGTGCAGGTAGGCTGCTGGGGCCCCGCCGGCGCATTGCTTGCCGAGGCCCGCACCCAGGCGACCTTGATTTTTTCCACCCGCGCTGCTGATGGCGGCCATGCATTGAGCCAGCCGGATAGGCTTGCCATCCGCACTGACAGCGTGGATGCGGTGTTATTGCCACATACTCTGGAGCTGAGCGCGGACCCGCATGCGGTGTTGCGCGAAGTGCATCGTATCCTGCGTCCCGACGGCAAACTGATGGTGCTGGGTTTCAACCCGCTAAGCTGGTGGGGCTTGCGACACTTCCTGTCGGTCAACGGCTATCCGCAGGGCGCATTGCGACATATTTCCACCCGCCGCATCTGTGACTGGTTGCATCTGCTCAATCTGCGGGTGGATGACGTTAAGGCCTGCTATATAACCGCGCCGTCCAACAGTGCGGTGAAACTCATGCAGCAAACCCAGTGTTTTGCCAATGCCTATCTTGTTGTGGCTCGCAAGGAGACTATCCCGGCTACCGTAGTGCGCCCGCGGCTTGGCCGTCGAGCCGCGCTGGTGCAGGGTCTCGTCAATCCCACTACCCGGAACGTGGCGTGAGCACGGTGGTGATCTACACTGACGGCGCTTGTCGCGGCAATCCCGGTCCGGGTGGCTGGGGCGTCTGGTTACAGTATGGGGATCATGAAAAAGAGCTGTGGGGCGGTGTGTCGGAAACCACCAACAACCGCATGGAGCTGACAGCGGTTATCGAAGGCCTGACCGCTCTGAAGCGACCCTGCGACGTGGTTTTGTACACCGATTCGGAGTACGTGCGCAAAGGCATGACCGAATGGCTGGACGGCTGGAAGCGCAAGGGCTGGAAAACGGCAGCACGCAAACCGGTGAAAAATGCCGATTTGTGGCGACAGCTGGATGAACTGGCCAGTGGTCAAAATATTGACTGGCGCTGGGTCAAGGGGCACTCGGGTGACCCAGGCAACGAGCGCGCCGACGCATTGGCAAACCGGGGCATCGAGCAGCTATCAGATTAAGGGGTTCACAAACGCATATGACAACGCAACGGCAAATTGTGCTCGACACCGAGACTACCGGGCTGGACTGGCAACACGGTCATCGTGTTATCGAGATCGGCTGTATTGAACTTGTCAATCGGCGCCGCACGGATAATGCTTTTCATTGTTATCTCAACCCGGATCGCGAAATCGACGAGGGGGCGGAGGAGGTGCACGGCCTGTCGCAGGAATTCCTGCAGGATAAGCCCCGTTTCACAGATGTGGTTAATGACCTGCTGCACTATCTGGGTGACGCCGAACTTGTCATCCACAATGCACCCTTTGACCTGGGATTTCTGGATAATGAGTTGCGCCTGATCGGGCGCGATCAGCAGCAATTAAGCCGCGATAATCCTGTACTCGATACGCTGTTGCTGGCGCGGCAAATGAATCCGGGCCAGCGCAATAGCCTGGACGCGCTGTGCAAGCGCTATGGGGTGGACAATTCCCGGCGTGATCGGCATGGCGCGCTGCTTGATGCGGAGCTGCTGGCAGATGTCTACCTGCTGATGACGGGCGGCCAGGCGGTGCTGTCACTGGATGAAATCAACAACCGGGCGGGCGGGAAAAATGGCGAAACGGCCCGCCGGATCGACCGCTCCGGGCTGGATCTGGTGCGGCTCACTGCGAGCGCTGGCGAGCTCGCAGCGCATGAGGAACAGCTGGATTTGCTGGATGACAACTGTGCACAGGGCTCCGTCTGGCGACGCGCTGAATCCTGCTAACATAGCCATCTTTTTGGCCGGGCGACATGGCGTAATTTATGGACAATTCACTGCAACGGGCTTTTGTACACAATTTTTTGGGTAATTCGCCCGACTGGTACAAGCTCACCATCATCGGTTTTCTGGTTGCCAATCCTATTATTCTGCTGGTTGCCGGTCCGGAGATAACCGGCTGGGCCATTGTGGTGGAATTTATTTTTACGCTGGCGATGGCTTTGAAATGTTATCCGCTGCAGCCGGGCGGGTTGCTCGCCATTGAAGCGGTGGTGCTGGGTTTAACAACTCCCGGCCATGTCTATGAAGAGGCGTATCACAACTTTCCGGTCATCATGCTGCTGATGTTCATGGTGGCGGGCATTTTCTTCCTTAAGGACATGCTGCTGTTCGCTTTTACCAAGATACTGCTGGGCGTGCGTTCGAAAAAGCTGCTGGCGCTGTTGTTTTGCGGTGTGTCGGCAGTGCTCTCGGCTTTTCTGGATGCGCTTACCGTGACCGCGGTCATTATTGCGGTTGCCGAGGGTTTTTACGGCATCTATCACAAAGTGGCCTCGGGCAAGAAGTTCGACCAAATTCATGACAATGCCGATGATGAGCAGGTGAAGGAGCTGCACCGGGACGACCTGCTCGAATTCCGTGGCTTCCTGCGTAACCTGATGATGCACGGTGCCGTGGGTACGGCTCTGGGAGGTGTCACCACCATGGTTGGTGAGCCGCAGAACCTGCTGATCGCCGAGGAGGCCGGCTGGGAATTCATCGAATTCGCGGTGCGCATGTCACCGATAACCATTCCGGTGTTTTTCGTCGGGCTGGCAACCTGCCTGTTGCTGGAAGTGACCAAATGGTTCGGCTATGGGGTGGAATTGCGACCTGCAGTGCGCAGCGTACTGGAAGATTTTGACCGGCAGGAGTCTGCATCACGTACTCCGCGTCAGCGTGCCGTTATTATCACTCAGGCCGTGGTCGCGGTCATTCTGGTGGTGGCACTGGCCCTGCATGTTGCGGAAGTTGGCGTAATTGGCCTGATTGTGATCGTGCTGGCTACAGCGTTCAACGGTGTAACGTCGGAGCACCAGCTCGGGCATGCGTTTGAAGAGGCGCTGCCATTTACCACTTTGCTGGTGGTTTTTTTCGGTATTGTTGCGGTGATTGCCGATCAGGACCTGTTCGGCCCGATAATCCACTGGGTATTTACGCTGGATGGGAAGATGCAGACGGCGGCGTTTTATGTGGCCAACGGGGTGCTATCAATGATCAGCGACAATGTATTCGTGGCGACAATTTATATTTCCGAAGTGAAGCAGGCACTGGATACCGGCGAAATCACTCGAGAGGCTTTCGACATGATGGCGGTTGCTATCAATACCGGCACCAATATACCCAGTGTTGCCACGCCCAACGGCCAGGCCGCGTTTTTGTTTCTGCTGACCTCGGCATTGGCGCCGCTGATCCGGCTTTCTTATGGCCGCATGGTATGGATGGCCTTGCCGTATACCCTGACGATGAGCATTACCGGCCTGTTGGCGGTGTTTTATCTGCTGTAGTGTGATGCAGCTCCGGTCATGCGGCGGCCGTTGTAGGGCATAATTGTCCGCTGTCTGTCCCGGGTCACGATTCGGGCCCGCAATCGGACTGCATTACTATCGCAAAAGAAGAAGAAATAAGTTAAATGCGCACCTTAGATGAAAGCAAAATCTGCGTGGTCGGCCTGGGTTACGTAGGCCTGCCGCTGGCTGTGGAATTTAGCAAGCAGTTCGATACCGTTGGATTTGACATCAGCTCAGACCGGGTTGCCGAACTAAAGAGCGGCCGGGACGCTACGCTTGAGGTGTCTGCGGAAGAGCTTGCCGCGGCCAGACGCCTGTCATACAGCTCCGATATCGATGCTGCAGCCGCATGCAATGTCTATATAGTTACGGTGCCGACGCCTATAGATGCGGCCAAACGGCCTGATTTAAGCGCGCTGCGCAGTGCCAGCCGCAACGTTGGTAAAGTTTTGCAGCGGGGCGATGTGGTTATTTATGAGTCAACCGTCTATCCGGGCGCTACCGAGGAAGATTGCGCACCGGTGCTGGAAGAAATTTCCGGTTTGAAATTAAACGACGACTTCTACCTTGGCTACAGTCCCGAGCGTATTAATCCCGGTGACAAGGATCATCGTTTGCCGGACATCAAGAAGATTACTTCTGCTTCCACGCCGGAAGCTGCGGAATATGTAGATTCGCTGTATCGGACGATTATTCGCGCCGGTACCCATAAAGCCACCAGCATTCGCGTGGCGGAAGCGGCCAAAGTTATTGAAAACACGCAGCGCGACGTCAATATCGCGCTGATCAACGAGTTATCGATGATTTTCAGTCGCATGAAGCTGGACACGCTGGAAGTGCTGGAAGCAGCAGGCACCAAGTGGAATTTTCTCAATTTTCGCCCCGGTCT